>CANROX010000003.1 GCA_947632335.1 uncultured Clostridia bacterium | reverse complement strand
GTTTTTTCGGTTAAAAAGGAAACACTCTGGGAGTTTAATCTTACCTGTTCAAGAATTTGACTTACATCTGTAACTGTAGCAAATTTCACCCACTCACTCCAAGAACCACTATTTACATGTGGATTAGCGTTGTATATGTATCTCCTGTGATAAACCCCACCAATTCCGCACCACAACTGTACTATATTCCATACTCCACTTTCCAACTCTTCATTAAAAACCATTAAGGCCCCTTGAACTACACCATTATTAATCTCGTCAGAGGGTATGTTACTTATTGCTTTTGCGCCCTTAAATTGATAAACACCGGATTTAAGATATGTTCCTGAATTGACATCACCTCCAGAACCGACTATCTCTATGTATTTATACTTTTCCTTTTTTAGAATGTCTATTTCTAGTGCAGTATCATCTGCAAATTTATTAGCATTGTAAATACCGTCCTCCATATGATTAAGCCTACCCGCTGTAATAGGAGTTTCCACTGAGGGACTATCTTCCCAATTTGTTCTTTCATAAGCCATAATAATTATTTATCCTTTCGTTTCAATATAATCTGTTAATGCCTGTATACCCTTTATTGTTTTTGATAACACTGGCACAACCCTGTCAATGGTCGTAATTTCGCCGTCCTCGTCCAGTATGTAATCCCCATTCACATCAACAATATTCTGTTTAACACGGATATAATCCCCTATATTAACCCACAATCTGCCGTCAAGAGTAGCAGTCAATGTATTATAAAAACGGTTACGACCAAATCCTGTTATTCTTCTTCCGCTATTTCCGTTGTATAAAAGGCTAAACCTGGTATCAACAGAAGTTTGAGAAGAATACATATAAACTACAATATTTTCTGTCATATCGTAATTTGTATCATTAGCAAAATATTGTGTAATAAATATCGGGTCTATAGTTTCGGTTTTTTCTTTTTTATTAATGGTTATTGACCTATAGGACCTATCTTTAAAATTTGTATCAATTGATAATTCTTCATAAAAAGTATATAGTTCCTCTACCCTTTTTGTTTCATCAAACGGATCTAAAAGGATAAACTCACCTCTTGAATTATTAGATTTTATAAATCCAAATAAACCTAACATTTCGCATATATCTTTAATGATTTTACCGTAGGAAATTTTGTCACTGTTGTTCTTCCAGCTTTCGTTAAAAATATGCATATCCTTAACATAAGAATTATCAGACAATCTTTCATTAAAATACATCTGCAGATTTGTTTCGTTATAAGCAATGCTGAACTTATCAAGAATATATATGAGGACATCATTATATAATTTTGCAGAATCTACAAGAAGAATATTTTTATAGAACCACTGTGTCGCATCTTTTTTATATAACTTTGCAAACACATCATAGGCAGTTAATTTAAACATGTTATTATCTTGTTTATCCATTTCAAAACTTTCAATATAGCCACAGAACACATAGAATATCTCGTCATTTATATATTCGTTTGGAAATATATCTTCCGATGGATACAAAATAGATTTAGGATATACTTTTTCACCCGTTGGTGCAGTCTGGATTATCTTAACCTTAATAAGTTTACCAACAAACTGATTTTCATAAAATTGTCTTTCCTCGGTACTGGTTATATTGATAGTAAATTCAGATGCTATACAGCCACCAAATTTAAGACTATCCTCGTCACAAATTGATTGCTTTATTGTCATACTTTCTGTTGCAATGTTATCCTCTGTGATTACTGGAATTTCGGAATCAGCAAAATTAATACTTAAATTGTTATGCATTAATTCATTAATTAAGCGGTCCTTTCTCTCCTCTGTCATAGTTTCACCTGTCAATATTCAATAAATGTAAATGTAATTGATTTGTACTTAATATTGTTTTTATTAATACTCACTGTGGTGTATGTCTTATCAGGCATATAGGCAGTCATTGTTCTGTAGTTAAGCAATTCCTCATCCCAGTATGTTACATTAATTTTTCTTTGAGAAGTATTTATCATAGCCCCTTTAATAATACTTTGAATTTCCTCTAAATCTACAAGGTTAAGGTCAGTTGTATTGAATGTAATCTTTGATTTATAGTTAGGTGATGTTGTCCTATGCAGTTTATTATTACTGTCACGGTAGGCCTTTATTTCAGTCCTCTGCAAAGGAATAGACTGATATGTTTCCTTTGCTATTAACCTGTGGGGAAACAATTTTCCTGTTTTGGGAAATTTAATTAACCATCCATTGAAATTACCCATATTAATTCTCCTTATGCTAATGCAGATTTTCCATAGCGCATTTTGTATTTATCGTTGGCCTTTACCGTTGCTTTAAATAACACATCACCATCAAGATAGATAGGAATAACAATATCACCATCATTAGAACCTCCGTTTTCTTCAAGGGCCTCTTTCAGGGCTTGTTTCATAGTAGATAGCGGTGACACTACCTCCGGTTCTCTCTTGTTATCACCTAAAATTGCGGTAAATTCACCATAGTTAGCAGGAACAACTTGGCCTGATGCGTATCTTGGCAGAGTAATATTATTCATAGTTGGAAATTTAATATAGCGTCTTCCTGATAACTTTTCAGCAGTAGTAGAAACTGAGTTTAGATTGGAAATCACCCTGATAAGTCCTTTGTTTAAGTAGTTATAAAATGTTTCAAATCTTGCCAGCATTTTATTAAAGTAGGGCTTTATACTTTCCCAAATTCCGTTAAAGGTATAGGAAAAATACTTTGGTATACTAAAAAGTTGAGTTTTTATTGTTTTTTTAATTTTATTCATTTCAGTAGTAATATTCTTCCTGAATGTCTTAAATCCATTTTCAAGTACAGATACGTTATTGAGACCATTTTTATCTACAAGACCAATAGCTAAGTTTACGCCCATTTCCTCAGTTGCCTTAGATGGAGAATGTTCCCTTAAGGTGAGTTTCATGGTTTGTAACGCAGTTTTTGCGGCACCGACAGAACCTTCAACAAGCTCATTTTTAGCACTTTTCAAACCTTCGTTATATCCTTTGTCAACATTCTCTCCCATAGATTTAGTTTGGGAATATAGCTGACTTGCCGTTCTACCAAATTGTTTTTTTAAAGTAGCTTCATCAATCAAACCTCTCTCAAAAGTATCTCTGATTGCCTGCAAGTGACCTTTGGCACTTTTAAATTTGCCCGACACAACATCAACAGAGCTGGAGAGTGATTTTAATTCTGTTTCGTATTCTGCCTGTGATGCCTTAGCTTTTACAAAGTTCTGAGTTATTTTCGCAAAACTGTCTGAATATGCTTGTATAGCCTCGTCTGCCTTATTCATTCTTGCAACAGCCTTATCAAAAGCGCTACCGTCACCCATAGAATTGTCAACATCTTTTTTGGCATCATAATATTCCTGCACAAGTTCATTCATTCTGCCCTGGGCTTCTATCACCTCGTTTTGTGCCTCAGCGATCTTCTTGTTATTTTCAACCTTTTTAGCATATAACTCTTTGTACTGATCCTGCAAAGCCTCAGTCATATATTGTTCTTTATACTTATTAATAATCTCATCAATAGAATCAACAACACCTTTGTTTTCTTTTAATTTCAATTTACCCTGTCCGTCAGTTTCAACTAACTTACCCCAAGTAGCCTGAAAGGCGGGTACTTTTTCAGATAGCAAGTCTACTATAGTCTTGACCTCTGTTTGTTCATCATCAGATATGTTTCCGTCCTCAACAAGATTTTTTAGTTTCTCACTCAGTTCATCAATCTGCTGGGTATCTGCTCCCACTCCGGACAGTGCTGTTTCTGTGTTTTCTATAGATGCTTTTGTATCATCAACTATACCCTTTAATTCCTCTGATGTGGTTTTAAGTACATTTATTTCAGTCTGCATTTTTTCAGTTATAGTTTCATTCTCAAATGGTGCTGTAAATTTTCCTAACACATCACCTAACAGTGATGAAATAGAAGTAAGTGGTTGCAACATCATTGATATAAAGTTTGTTATACTTGAAATTGCAGGACTTAGTGTATTGGCAATAGCAGATATTATATTACCTAAGGGCACAAAGAAAGGTGATAAAACATTCACAATGTTTCCTATTAGTTTTCCTATTGAGGTAATAACAGGTGACAATGATTTTATAACATTAGATGATACATTTATCACTTTTTCCAATACAGGGGTTAAGCCTTTAATAATAGGGTCTAATCCCTTTATAATATCTCCTATTAAATTGACTACGGCAGGTAAAAATTTGTTAATTATGGGTCTTATCAAAGTATCTGCTGTCTGTTTTAATGTTTTAAATATATTTGAAATAGGGGTAGATATATTTCTTAATGCGTTATTCAGCGGTACGGTCGAAATTCCTTTTAGACCAAACAAACTTGTAATTCCCTTTAGCAAATCAGAAACAAGGTCAGCAATACTATTCCATATACCTTTCCAATTTATTTTTGATATTCCTTTACGGAAAGCTTCTCCTACACCTTTAAAATTAAAGGAAGTCAATGCTTTTGATAACGCATTAACAAAACCTATAACAACCCTGCCTATATTACTCCATTTAACACTTGATAAAAAAGCAACTATGGTTGTACTAACTTTTTCCCATTTTATTGTTTCTACCGTTTGGGTAAGTGTAGTTAAAATACCCGTAAACAAGTTTGAGAGTGTTTTTGCAAATAGGCCTGCATTATATTTTGATAATGCTCCATTAATTAGCTTACCAATGTCTTCACCTAAACCTGACCAATTAAAATCAGTAATTAAAGTGTATAAAAATGTTAGTGCTGTTCTAAATCCATATGCTAATGTCCTGCCAATTAAACTCCAATCTATTCTCGATATAAAGGCGTTTAAAAAGGTAGCAATATTTTCAGCGATTTTTTTTACTGCTGTAATAATTGTGGACCAATTAATCCTTGAAAGTGCAGAGTTAATATTTTGGGCTATAATCTTTGCAATGCTACTATAATCCCCTTTGCCAAAAGCTTTTCTAAGCTCATCAGCAAACTTACTAAAAGGAACTGCAACTGTCTGATATAGTGGTTTTGTAACCTCCGTATTTGCTTTATTAATTGAACTATCCTGGTTGTCCTGCATCACATTGAGCTCATCATATACGGCAAGAGCTTTTTGGTTGTTCTTTATTGCTTTAGTGTTCTCCTTGATAGCTGATGTATCGTTTTCAACACTTTCAGCATAATTCTGTTGCACCTTTACGGCCTTCACATAGGTTGACTTTCCGGTAAGAGCATTGATAAATAAACCTACCTTGTTAATAACTTGGCTTAATGTGTCCATAAACTTTGTAAGTATAGGAGTGACCACAGTAAGAATTGGCATAAAAGCAGATGCAAGGGAATTTTTCATGTATGTAAATGAAGTAACTAAGGAAGAGATCTGTTTATTAATCTCCGGACTTCCCTTTGCCATTTCCTGCAAACTTTCCTTTAACGCCTCTATACCACCCTGAACAATCTTGTAAAGTAACATTCCGGCAATAGCTTGCTTTATCCTACTAAGGGATTTTGCAAGACCCACCATTTGGGCATTTGTCTTTTTTGAATGGGAAACAAGATTTTTCATATGATTGGAAAAATTCTTGATTCCACTGATAGCCATTCCTTTAAAGGTTGAAGAGAGTTTTTTACCGAGTTTTTTTACGGCCTCAATAAACTGGTTTAATTTATGCGTGGATTGGTCGGTTCTTTCAGAAAAAGACTTTTCTTTCTTTTCCGTCTCACTTAACTGTATTTTATATACATCAAGTTTTTGAGCTAACTGCGACAGTTTCTCTCTTTTATTTGCATATTCTTCTGTGCTTGTACCTAAAGTTGATTTCTCGGTTGCTATTGCAGTATTTAACTGACTTGTATATTGCTGCAACTCCAAATCGGCTTTTGCAATCTGTCCCTGTAGGTTAACCCACTCCTTGTTCTGCTCAAGAATACTATCAAGGTTACTATCATCAAAACCCATATCAAATAATTCTGAACGAGTATTGTGGAACATCTCTTCTGCTTTACCTTCTAATTCTGAAAGTTTTGTTTTTACAGATTCAATATTTTTTTCAAGGTTTTCAACAGTCTTGCTCCTTACTTCTGACTTTGCAAGTTTGTTTATTTCAGAGGTTAGTTTGGATATTTCTCTTTCCGTTTCTGATATTTTATTTTTGAGTTTAAGCGACCTGGAAGATATTTCTTGAGTGCCATTATCAAAACCTTTAACATCAATTTTTGTATTAAAAGTCAGAGAACCGTCAACCGCCATATTATTCCCCCTTTCTATAAATGGATATAAAAATAGCGCACACCAAAATGATGTACGCATAAAAACAGCCACCCTTTATAGAGTGGCTAAATTGATTGAATTTTAGGTTATAGCCCGAAAGTATGGGCCTGATTTAGATATACTTTTGCTGTGTCACAATCATCATATACCAAACACTTTTCTGTTGCAGTCTTTCCAGGTTTTAAATCATAAACATCTTCTTCATAATCTATAGTAACTAACTTATCACCTTTATAAAGGAGTACAATATATTCTAATTCCTCAATAGTAACATCAGAATTGTTTGTCATTTGTATTATTACATTATCAGAACCAAAGTTATATTTTAAATCAACCTCTTCTGAATGGTTCTCGTATGAAGAATCCTCATCAACCTCAGCTGTAATCTTTGTGTCTAAAGTAGCATAACCATCCTCAGGAGGTTCTATTCTGGAAACCACTGTATATCCGGGTAGAACCACATCATGCCCATCTTCACCTAAATCAACAACCTTTTTATCACTATCATAGAACAAAACTTCCAACTCAATTTCGCTAACTGTAACTTTGTTATTGTTAGTAATAAAAACTGCAATTAATCCATCTTCTGCAATTTCAGTTTTTACAGAAATGTTTTTTTCAATAGAATCTTCCTCAATTTCATTAGTTACTGTACTTGATTCTGTCATAACAGTAGTTTCCTCATTATCGATTAACTTTGTAATACCACAACCGGTACAACATACTGCTAAAACTACAGCAATAATAATTGCTAAGGCTCCCCTCATAATCTGTACCCCCTTTGAAAACTTTGTCTTTAGATAATAATAAACCGATTTCCACAATAAGTCAATATAAATATACATAATATTACAAAAAATGTTAATTTAAGAGACTATTAATAAAATTAATCTCGGCCTGTTCCTCTGCAGTGTACTTCTGTTTTAAATCAATAAGATTCCTATGACTTCTATAAAATTCTTTTTCCCAAACCTCTAATGTCTTACCTTTGGCTTTCTTATTTCGTATGTTCATTACATTAGAGTATAATCCCTCCCCAATTTCATTAAACAACCCAAGAAATGACCACCAATGATAATATTTAGATATTCTTATTTCACAACCGGCAACTTTATTTACGGCGGGGAAAATAATACTTTCGTCCTGTTCCCAGTCCATCATTTTTTTAGGTGATTTTTCAGGTTTAGGCATATCTCCGCCGTCCAAGAACCATACCGCTTTTTCGTATGCTTTTTCAAAATTATCTGGAATTTCTTTATAAAGACATTCAACACACACTACACATTTCTCTTGTACTGTAAGTTCCGTATCATTGCAGGCTTGAAATATCAGCAAGGCGACACGAAAATCTGAATTAATTTCGTATTCCTTGCCGTCAATTTCAAGTGAAGTTGGAAGTTTTCCAATCATTTTCCTACCTGTGAAGTATATTTACTGATTTTCTTTTTAGATTTTTTCTGTTCATCAATAATATCACTCTTAATAGTCGGCAGAATTGCATCAAGAAAATTCATAAAAATAGGCTGACCACCGGCAAGGCTTACACAATTTGTATCCCCAAAAATAATATTGGATGCCCCATCACCAAATATATAATCAATCTGCTTTTTAACTTCCTCATCGAGTTCCGTCAATGTATTAATAGTAATATTTTCTTCAACACTAGAATATTTGTCGGCAATCTTCATTAATTCTGACTCTGTCTTTTCAAATCTTGCAATGATTCCGATATCAGAGGTGTTAACCCGGAGAATTTTGCCTGTATCACCATTAATACTATACTCCTTAATACCTTTGTCAATATTAAGATTTCTCATTATACAAACTCCTTATCATTCACCTTGCGAAAAGGTTTTTGTATCAAGGCTAAAACTACCTTTTGTTCGATTGCCATTGTAATGAATTTCAAAGGGAATATTCACACCGCTGTTATCTCCTCCCATTGACTGTGGTATAACAATGACATCTTCCCTATATGCCCATTCGACCTCACCTGTGCTATTGAGAAGTACATCAACAACAGTTGTTTCAAGTTCGGAACCGGTCTCCCTTTCGTTAATACACTTTTCAAGCTGCTTATAGAGCGGTTCATCCTCATAAGCATAATAAGTATCAATAGAACCGGATGGGTCATAACCTGAAACCACTGTTGAGGTTTCACCCAAGATATTTGTCTTTGATTCAGAATTTGGATTCATCTCAATGCTGTAATCCTCTAAATCTTTACCAAGTCTTACATAGTTTGCAGTTGAGTTATTAAAATTACTGTCAATAAAATGACCCAGCCACTTTCTTTGAACTTTTTTATTTGTTTCTGCCATAAAAATTACCTTCTTTCTAAATATTTATAATATAATCTGCAGTTATCTGTAATTGATACATAACTCCGCTGTTCATATTACCATCCGGTATTTCGTAAAGCATACCGTTAGCACAGGTAAGTTTTGTAAGAGTACCTGCCAGTTCCCTATTGTCAACTGTTATTGACACTTCCTGATTATTCGCATGACGTTCAAGCCACATCTGCAACTCAAGCAATGTACCGCTGTTTGCAAGACGGTCATAATCGTTAAAGGACTGATATACCGCATAGAGTATGAATTTATGTTGTCGTGTTTGGTTGCCTAGTATATCATCTTTAACGAGTGTGTCGCCTGTCGGATACAATCCAAATTCATCCGGGGAAGCTTCGTTGTAATCTATATGCAAATCATTTATTTTAGGAAATTCCTGCAATATAGACTTAACAAGTTCGATTATGTTCATTTAGGTTTACCTCCTGCAATTGCCGCCGCGCCTCTCAGGATTTCATCTTTGCGGTCTGCTTTCATTCTTTCAAACCAAAACGGCCCCGCTTGCGGGTGTTTTGATTTATCATACTGTAATTTTTTGCCTGTAGGATGTTTTGATTTTCCTTTTGGACTAAAAAACCCAATAAGCTGTCTATTTTCAAAAATCGGAATATTCGGACCGTAAACCCTACCATAGTAAAGATAATGCGCATAAGGTGAAATTTGCTGAATCTTTCCGCTGCCGATTACAGTTCCCAAGGTTGCTGATTCTTCAAGAAAACCGTTTCTAAACGGTGTGTATGGTTTCATCAGAAGAATACATTGGCTGTCAATAAACTTTTGTGCCTTGTTCATTCTTTCAGTCGTCAGGCTTCCAAACTGTTTATTCCACTTAAATTTTAACGAACCGTTAATATTCATGTCCTTAGGCTGTTTAATAATCACAAAATCACCTACCTTGCAGAAATTTTTATATGCTGTAAATCAGGCATACCGTATAATTTACGGTCAATGTTCATAATCGTATGTATTTCATAGTTTTCACGCAATGATTTCAGGCTCTCAGAAGCCGCATTGTCACTTGAATTATTAAATGTAAAATCACATTCACCTTTAATAATAATGTCCTTAACGGTGTTCAGCGTGCCAATTTTAATATTTGCAATCCAAACATCGGCAGGAATATAAACAGTAATGCCGTCTGCGTTTTGATTTCCGCTTTTTAAAACATTAGCCGCCTTACTTTCCTGCCAATGACATTCAGGTATGAAATATCTGTCAAAACCTGTGCCTTTATATAAATAAATCGTGCAGCTTGATTCCGTCAACATTTTGCAACACCCCTGTATAATAATCCTGTATCTACAAACCATGAATAGATAACAGACTTAATATTTTTTGACAAAGCCTGTCTTTGGCTGTCTGCACTTTCATAGCTGTATGATACATCGCCTACTTTTGCAGATGTTATTCCTGTTATGTTCACTTTATTTTCATTATTGAAAATCAGCTCTGCAATCTCACAGCAACACATCTTTACACATTCGGGAATATCGGTTTCATCCACATTATCAAATGTATAGGTTTTAATTATCTGAGTTGCTTTTCTTGCGAAAAAATCAAAAGAAGCGGTATCTATGACCGCTTTTCTGCCGCTAAGATATTTGTTTATATAAAATTCATTGTTGACATAAACTGTCATTTATACCGCCATCCTTTCTCTTATTTCTTTTCTTCCTCTTTTGGTTGAGGAACGGGTTCCTTAATCTTCTTATCTTTAATTTTTAGTCCTACTGTACGCATATTAAAATCTCCTTGTTTTTTATTCTTTGTGACTTAGGTAAATACCTGCAACTTTATTTTGATATACATCAACAAGACCGTATTTGCGGTATTTAAGAATATATGAATCGCTGTCCGGGTTGTTTGCCGGAGCAATCAGGTCGTTTGCAATATGTTTGTCATATTTAATAAGCGCAGGCTTATGAATAATCATAAAGTTAATGTCTTTTCCCTCTTCAGCCTTTTTGTAATGTCCCGCCTCTTCGCTTGGTGATTTACCGTCAAACAAATCAATGGCAGTGTAAAAACGGCTTTGAGGCACAGACTTCTTGCCGGCAAAGCAATTTAGAATTTCTCTTGATTTTGTTGTATCAAGTGCCATAACGCCATTTAATAGTGTAGGAGTTGCATAAAGATAACGTTCTTCTTCGGGAACTTCATTTTCATCCATTTTATTTTTAGCCTCAATAAGCGCTTCAAGAAATTCGGACGCATTTGCAAATGTAGCAGCTGTACCCTTTGAAATACTCTCAATTCCCGCAAGAGTAGCAAAAGTAAACGCGTCTGCCTCGGGAGCTACTTTTGTTCTTATAAGTTCTGAGCCTGCTTTTCCGAAAGCAAGATTAAAACTCTCCTGATTATCCATAGCGTCAACGGAAATTTTTGTACCTCTGTCATAGTTATATTTAACGGTTTTCCAGTCAAGATTTACAGAACCGCTTGTGTAACCGCTGTTACGGTCATAATCACCGAGACCGGTTATTGACATTTGCGGATAACAAATTTCATTGACGTTCACACCTGCTCTTACCATAGCGGAATCGCCTGTAAGGTCCGATGTTACTGACGCACTCTTGTACACTTCATCAAGCAACGCGGTATAATTTTTGGGTAATACTAATGTGTTTGGCATAAATTATTCCTTCTTTCATTAATTTTTATTTTCGGGCGGTAATCCCATAACGGCACGCATTGCGTCATCATTGCTGCCAAAGTTATTACCGTTTCCTGTATTTTTTACAGGATTTTTAAACGGTTCATCTGATGTAAACATAAAATCATTTTCGGATTTTACTGTTTCAAGAGCCTTTGTAATATCTTCTGCCTGATTTTTACTTGTTTTAAGCGTGTCAAGGTCAAGCAGAGCCTTAACTGCCTTTGTGTTCTTTGCACCGCTCTTTGCAATAGCACCGTCAAGAACCGAATTAAACTCCATATCTGCAATTTTTTGCTGATATTCTGCATCTTTGTTTTTAAGGTCATTGTTAAGTGTTGAAATTTTGTCCTGCAGGTCCTTAACATCAACACCCTCAAACTCTTTTAGTGCTTTTTGTGCAGTCTCAAGCTGTGATTTATAATTATCACGCTCGGCTTCAAGTTTTGCCTTTGTCTTTTCGAGGTCTGCTCCGCTCTCATCAAGGATTTTATCAATTATTTCCTTTTCAAGTCCTAAGTCCTCTAAAAATCTTCTTTGCATATAAATGCTCCTTTCTTCGATACGCTTTTTTACGAGGTTGCTCCTCATTCTATCCTTAGTTTTACGACTTAGGAACGGTCCATTTTAGGTATAAAAAAGCACCTTACATTTCTGTAAAGTGCCAATTAACAATTATCAAGATTTACACTCCTCATGTAATTATTTATTTAATTTGGACATAAAATACCGCCCTCATCTTAATGGGAGCGGTTAATAAACTTCTGTGATTTCAATTTCATTATAAATTTCATTTAGACACTTCCCGTTAAATAAAGGAACTGTCATTACATCTTCAATACTTGAAGCTTTGTAATTCTTATCACCATACCACATATCGTAATGTTTATGATTTTTGGGATCAACTCCGCAGGATACTCCTTTATATTCAAAACCAAACAAAGCAATTAATGAGCTAATATATTTTTTTATTTCTGTTAGTTTCATAATATATCACCGTTTTCTTTCCTTTCTTCATCCGTTAATTCCCTTGCTGGTCTATTTAATAGATTACCGTTTTTATCGTAAATATAGTCGTGAGCGTGTTCTCCTTTATTTCCAAATGGATGATTTTTGGCATTACCGTGATTATTATTTGAAATTTGTTTAGACAGTAATCCGTTTTTGTTGTAATAATTTCGGCTTATTCCGCCCCTTTTATATTTGACCTGTGTAATTACATCAGGAACACCCGTTAATGTAGTTTTATTGGTTTTAAGTATATCATTACCGATGGCATTTTTCAACATTTTTTCTTTAGGAAATTGTCCAATATTATTAAGACCGTCAATAGTTACACGCTCTCTTTGCTGAGGCAATCCCATTTCTTTTGAAAACCTTACATACTCTGATGATGTTGTCATATATCTTCCACGGGCTGTTAATATATCGTTTTCATCTGCTCCGCCGTCTTGCAAAAGCTTTATTTTCTGCCTTTGGGCTCTCATAGTAGTTTCGAGCCGTCTTTGTCTTTGTAAGGATTCATATTTTGTATATTCTTTATTGCCGTATTTTTCCTTTTCCTGTTCTTCTTTTTCCATTTTTTCAAGCTCTTCTTTTGAATATGTAGGAACGGAAATACCCGGTATAACAGGTGTATAAGAATGATAACAATTACATCCGCATAGCCCCTCAACTGTTCCAAGTCCGCATATGTCTATAAGTTTTTCTTTTTCAAACCATTGACCTCCCCACCAGTGAGACGGCCTGTGTCCGCTGTGCCAGCTTATTTCAAATGTATCTGTTTCAAGATTTTTTGCGTTATCTTCATTTACCTTTGCTACAACCTGATTAAAACCTGTCAGAATTGCTCGTCTAGCAGCAACATCAACCCTGTTGCTCCAACCGCTTGCATAATCAACTGTTCTCAATCCGCTGTTAGTCATTTCGTTTACGGTGCGTTTTAAAACTGTATTGTAATCAAATGCACCGCTTGTTATATCAAGCATTCCTTTATCAATTGTGTTTTGATAAAAATCTGCGATAGGTTTAAACTTTAGTTTTCCGTCAGGCTGTTTTACTGCAAATCCCAATGATTGTGTTATGTTTTTAATTTTTTCTTTTGTCTGCTTTTTGACTGAACTTATAAGCTGTTGAAGTTGTTTGTTTTCTTCAAAAGGAATAAATTTCTTGCCTGTTTTAACATATAAGTCCTTATCTCGTGCATAACCGCTTGCAAAAACTTCCGAATAAATATTACTTATTTCTTCATCAGAAATTTTAAGTGCTTTTTGTATTTCCTGTTTAATTTCTTCTTTGCATTTGCCAAGTTCATACAGTCTGTATACTTGCCAGTCAGAAGCTCTTGTTATCTCTCCACCGTTTTCTTTCAGCTTTCGAATAATATCCTGCATAATGCGTAATTCAAGAGCTTTAAAACTTTTTTCAAGTTCTAAGGGCGTTGCCTCTATCTCGTTTGGATTAAACATTATTTTTTATCCCTGCCGATAAAAGCAAGTGCGATAACTGTCACGCAAATCATAGCAGTAATTACAATTGCTGTATTCATTATTAAGTCACCTCCGCTGATTGTGGAAGATTTTTTAATGCTGTTTCTATATCTTCGGAATACCATTTTGCTCTATATTCTTCGGGTCTTAATATTCCAATGCTCATATCTTGAATATCTTGTTTACGTTCTGTTTCTTCATCAGTAAGAATACTGTCTTTGAAGTCACATACAAACTTATAACCGCTTGTAGTCATTGAGTTATAAAAAGCAAGAGCATAAACTAAATCTTCAAGACAATCCCTTAAATTATTTTGTATTGCGGTTACTGTATTATATTTACGGTCCCTTGATGACTTAATTTCAGTCGCTGTCTTTGCAACCGTCTGAGGATTGGAAATATCGCCGTACGAAAGGCCGACCTCAAATTCGATATTGCGCTTATATTCCTCAAGTCCGTTAATATAATTGGTTTCACGAATTGCGGGGGTAAAATCTTCAAATAAATCTTCTACATCTACTGCTCTAAAAATCTCATCTGCTATTTCCAGCTTTCCGTTTTCTTCTTTTTTGAGTGCAGTTATGTCAACATTAATACGTCTTTTTCCGCTTTCAAACTCCCAGTCAAGACGACCGAATTGAACATCTGCTTTTTGAATAATGCTAAGTGCAGAATCAAATATTGAAACACCACAATGACTTCCGTCTATGTAATTCTTAATTGGATTTCGATAATAACCGAATGCAGGACGTTTCATAAGCGGAAAAGTGACATTTTCTTCAAGGTTAGCCCATTCTTCAACTGTTTCCAAAGATATTTGCTGTCCGAGATTTTTTGGAGAACCTGATACATAAGCTGTATTTGTGATTGTCAGCCCTTTTACGGGGTCAAGGTCGTGGAATTCAAGCCGAGTATAATAATTATCATTCAGCTTTTTAAACTCGGGAAATACAACTTTTAAAAGTCTGCCTCTGCTGTCGTATTCAACAGGTATAAAAGCGTTGGCAGATACATACTGCACTTTATCCTCGCCAAGGGGCTTAATTACCATTGCCCCTGTAGCCAATCCCTCTTGAAAATTTATATTAATATCGCGAATAGCTGTCTGGAAGATTGTATCAAGGCGAGGAATAGTAACACTTGAAGTCATTTCATTAAGTACGATATTTGCAAATTCGCGTGTTACTGATTGTTCAAGCCGTAAACTCTTTACTTTTTCATTAAGCCATGGAGCTCTCCCAGAATAGCAGTTCTGCCAATTTTCAATATGGTCAAGCATTTCAGACGATATTGCAAGTTTTAAACTTAGCGCTGTTTTTATATCTTTAATCGGAAACAATCTTCTGAACACCTCCTTCATAAAATTAATAAATCCTATTTTACTCACCTCGTTTTTTCCAAACCCTGTTCATTGCATAACGAACCGCATCTATATGATGATTGTTTTTGTCGGGATAACCTGAAATTACATTACCTTCCTTGTCACGTTCATACTCATAATCTAAGAACTCTTTTGCTGTTTCAGGACACCGTTTGTTGTCAATTACAATTTCTCTGAGTGATTGCAGCCACTTCATAGAATAATCAACGCTTCCAGGTCCTTTTTCTGCGTTTCTCACCATAAGACCAAAAGCACGATAGTCTGCGGTTGACTTCTTTTCTGCACTATCACAAGTTATCAGGTCATTTTCTGTAACCCCTTTTTTCTCTTTGAGAATTTTAGCTGTTTCTTCATTGCCCTTTTTGTTGCAATGGTATTCATCAAAAATAAATAACCTATGCTGACTTGCGATATATGCCATACAGTCGTAAGCAAACGGATCAGGATACCAGCCCCAGTCAACGCCTCTGTAAAATCTGTCGAATGTTTCTATTTCTTCATCTGTAACCTCTCTGATTGTAACGTTATCAAATACATTTCCGCCGGTACCGTTTGCAACTCCCATATATTCATTTTCGTACGCAACAGGATTAGTCTCTTTCAAGAACTCTGCATCGTCAATAAACGGTTTTCCGAGCCATTGCTTTGGTACAGATAAGTAATTACTATCAAAAACAAGCCTGTCTTCTCTCGGAATTTTAATATATTTATTAGCCCAGTTTTGGGCCGATTTAGGAGGATTGAATGATTTGAATTTATAAGCAATATCTCCGCCTCGAATAATAGACTGTTCTATTTTACGAACAGCCTCGGGACCTGTAAACTGGTCAAGCTCTTCGAACCACAAAACTCCGATATACCCAAACGGAACTTTAATTGATTTTATTTTGCCTGGATCATCTGCACCTCGGAAATAAATTTTTTGTCCTGTTTTTATCCTTGTAATTTCAAGAGGACTTACAGTCGGTCGAAATTCATCCGACAAGCTTAATGCTTCAATAGCCCATAAAGTTTGTTGATATACTGAACTGCGCAGAGTATCTGCGACCTGTCGCATTATACACGCGTGCATATCATCATTTTTCATAAGCAAATCAATTACTTCTAAACTTACAAAAGACGATTTTGTTGAACCACGACCACCCGGGAAAACATATTCAAGATGTTCTTTGTTTTCTATATCAAAAAGCACCTCTGAAAATGACGGGGCAACCATATTAGCAGGTATTCCAAAATACTCACTTTTACTTGTTGGGTGTGGCTCTGCTTTTTTCTTCTCAATATCGAGATATGATTTATCCATTTTCATTTTGTGTTTTATATATATATCATCTTGAATAATACTCCTTAATTCTTTAATGGAATTAACATCACCCAGCTTTGCCTTTCGCAATAGTGATGCGTTGACTATAAACAGGTTTGTGATTTCATCAACATCCTCTATTTTAATTCCCATATCACAAAGCATTTGCCAATCCTCCGGAGCATTAGCGCGCATACTAAGGAGGTATTCCATAGCCTGTTTCATAGTTTTTTTCCTTCTGCGAACCTCGCCGGATTTTTTACCGCCCTTAGAACCATTTTTCACGGCTTCCTCATGGCTTTGGTCGCTTGTAAAAGGCTTTAAATTCTTTTCATTTGCCAAAACACCACCTCTCTTAACTCATTAAAAGCAAAAACACCCACATAAGTGAGTGCCTTGCCGAAAAATTTTAAGGAAAAAGCGAAATCAATGAATAATCATTAGTTTCTATTTACATAGTACACTATTTTTTTATAAATTTCTATCAACTGTTATTGATTGTGTAAAATAATTTTATCAAAGTTCTTTAGTGCCTTTTGGTGAATCTTATGTATCCACTGAAAACTGTAATGCATTTCAACAGCAATCTGCTCCCAAGTCATAAAATCTATATATCTGTATTTTAATACCAGATGTTCACTCTTATTTGGGACAAGGGCAATCTTATCTCTGATGTCAGTTCTCAAGTCAATAAGTCTGTCAATCTCTATACGAATTTTATTTTGCAATTCAACAATTTTTTCAACAGTACTCGTATAGTTTGCATTATCATTACTTGAATTATAAGCAGTTGGTAAACCAGATAATATAGGACTACAAATTTTATCCTTAATATTCTCTAAATCCTCCAATTCCTGAAAATCACTTCTTATAATATCATTCAACCTATAAGCCTGATTAAGATATTCTTTAGCTTTCATAAGTCACCTCATTTTTACTAACATTTTTGATTTTGGGCATTGCAAAATCAAGTAAAATACGCCCATAGCAAAGCAATAATCAATATTATTATACCTACTACTAATCTATGTAAAAAACCTTTCATAGCCAACCACAATCCCTTCTGCCTATATACTCACCGTAAGAGTATTTTGTACCGTGTTTTTTATTATATTTTTTAATATCTAAAAGCGTTTCATCCAGGGACTTGTTCCTGTATTTATTCATCAATAACTCAGGGTGTCGTTTATTGTTCATATAATTTCTTTTTTCTTTTTTCTTATTCTCATATCGGCAGTCCATACAGTATTTAGCATTCGCGGAATAACTGTAAAACACCATGCCACACAACTTACACACAAATTCTCGTTGCAATTTTTTCTTCATCTTAAAACACCTCCCTCCTGATGCGATGCTTGTCCTCTTTACTGTATTTAGCTTTTAGTGATCCCAATAAATCTTCTTGGACGTTTGCCTTTCCCTGTAAACTTGCCAACACTCTTTCATCACAAGTATTCTCAGTAATCAAGTGATGGATAATTACTGCATTTTGCTGGCCCTGCCTATAAAGTCTTGCATTTGCCTGTTGATAAAGTTCCAAACTCCATGTTAGCCCATACCACACAATGATGTTACCACCAGCTTGTAAGTTCAGCCCATGACCTGCTCCAGCCGGATGGGCAAGTAATAATTTGATTTCGCCATTATTCCAAGCTTCAATATCTGCGGAGCTTTCTAGGGTCTTTGCAAATTTAAACCTTTGTTTAATTCTTTGAAGGTCATGCCTAAAGCTGTAAAAACATAAAATAGGTTTACCGTTTGCGGTATCAATTAATTCTTCAAGTGCATCAATCTTCTGATTATTCACAGCAACATATTGACCATTATTCATGTACATCGCACCATTACTGTACTGAAGCAATTTGTTTGTAAGTGTTGCTGCAGTTGCAGCAGTAACCTCGCCCTCGACAAACTCCATATACATCTCATGTTCAAACTGTTCATAATCTTGTAACTGTTTCGGTGTCATCTTAACACGAATTACTGAATCTATCCTGTCAGGCATATCTAACCAGTCATTAGCTTTCATAGAAATGCATATATCGGAAATCTTCGCTATAATTGCCTTCTCCGCGTTATCCTTTAGCCGGTAATTGAAAATCGTAGTCTGATTTCTTTGATTCGGCGTAAAATATCTTTCACGATAACCGGTAACAGTTTTACCTAACCTTTCTCCACCGTCAATCAAATACATTTGACTCCATAAATCAATTAGACCGTTAGGTGCAGGTGTACCGGTAAGCCCCACAACTCGTTTACTTTTGCTTATATATTTCCTCAAAGCCCTGAATCTCTGTGCTTTCGGTGACTTGAAGCTTGATAATTCATCAATAACAACCATATCAAAAAACCAACCATCACCCACACTTGAAAGTTCATTTACTAACCACACAACATTTTCACGGTTGATAATGTAAACATCGGCCTCTTGTGCCAGTGCTAATCTTCTCTTTCGTGGTGTACCCAAAATTTTAACTACATTAAGGTTCTGTAAATGATCCCACTTGTCACATTCTCTACTCCACGTATCTTCTGCAACTCTTAAAGGCGCTATTACTAAAACCCTTGAAATATCAAAGCGGTTATAAATCAAATCTTCTATGGCCGTTAAGGTTATTACAGTTTTACCTAGTCCCATATCAAGAAAAAGTCCACATCTCGGTGTATTGTAAATCTTTTCAATAGCCATACTCTGGTACTTATGAGGTATAAATTTCATTAAGAACCTCCTTTGCTTTTTCCTTACTATCAATAACATAAACCTTTGCACCAAGAGAATTAAAAATTTTATGCACTCTTAACTGTTCAGGTCTTGGCTTTCTCTCCTTCGCTTTTATTTCGGCAAATATAATTCTTCCTCTTGGAAGTAAAACAACCCTGTCTGGTAATCCCCTCATACTGGCCGATATAAACTTTAGACACAGTCCGCCCATTTTCTCCACGCTTTTTTTTAAATATCTTTCTATATTCGCCTCTTGCATTTCTATAATTTCCTTTCATTTTAAAAAATGTGTACCATGTTTACCCACATTTTTCCCTTTAAAATGGGCTTTTTCTGTGCTTGGTCAACAGAGTCAACAAAAATTCTATATACTATTGCTATATATAGAATTTATAGATTTTACTATTATTAATAATTTCTATAATTTCTTTATTTCTCTATACCTATATATATAAATTGTTGACCCTGTTTACCTTAATAGAAAAACCGCACATTAAAGCCATTTTTAGGGTCAACAGATTTATACATTTTTTTGTTGAACTTTGCGTCTAAAACCTCTTTGTCTGCCATAAATATCCCCAAATTTAAAATTGTTTTTCACTTTTTCCCATTCCCCTGTTCGTAAAATTATATCCCTAATCTCTTTGCTCTTCTGATAAGTAAAATCTTTTCTGTCACCGCCAAAAGCCTCACACCATACTTCCAGCGGGCATACCTTATTCCTGAGAACTGTTCCTTTTTCCTTAATTCCAAAATCATTACCATTAAGAAATAGCCTTCTGTCATTAAGGTCCATTTTTGCCCATTTCTCAGGTAGCAAAGTATTCAGATATTTAATTACATCACCAGATAAGGGGCTTTCCTCAAAGTGCTGGTTCTGTTCTTCTTCAGATAATTTACGTAACTGATCTGTATCCATATACAGCCTCTCGCCTTGCCTGTATAAATGCACAGCCTCCGCCCAGATTTGGTCAATCTCACAATCTGTTAAGTCCTCAAAAATACTTTTTGTAGCTTTTTCTATGTGCACATCAATTGGAAAAAAACGTCTATTACCCGTTGTATCCCGCAAAAATTCGTGTTGGTTGGTTGTGCCGACAAAAATGCACTGCCTTTTTTTTATTTCTGTGTGATGGCTGTATGCGGCTCTGTATGCGTCCTTTGACTTTGCTATAAAGTGTTTTACAGCTTCTACTTCATTTCTCCTAAGTGCTGAAAGTTCGGCAATTTCTATTATCCAGAATCCTTGTAACTGTTCATATGCCTCTTTGCCTTGTACAGTTGTAAGTGTATCACTAAACCAATCTTTTCCCAGCCTGCTTACTATGTAACTTTTGCCACAACCTTGCGGACCTACAAGTACAAGTACATTGTCATATTTAATACCAGGGTCGAAAATTCTTGCTACTGCTGCAACAAGCATTTTTCTTGTTGAAGCCCGTGTATACAGATTGTCATCAGCCCCTAGGTAGTCAATAAATAAGTTCTCTGCTCGCTTGACTCCATCCCATTTAAGATTGCTTAGATAATCGTATACTGGATTGTACTGGTTAGCCATACTGACCAAAGCCCACGCATCCTGAATTGATGCTTTACTCTTGATGCCATATATACTCTCTGTGTAGTGTCTGAGTCCTGCGTCATCTGTATCAGTCCATTCTCTCTGTTCATCCGATTTGTCCCATGGCAATACACCTATTGCCGTATGTCTTCTGGTGAATGAGTTATATGCCATTTTGCCTTTTAACTGAATATCGTTCTTAAAGATTTTTAGGCAATTATCAATGGTAGGAAGATTGTTGTTCTTGCCATCTGTTGATAATTCTAGTATCCACTCATCATTGCGTTTTTCTTGTTCTAAAATACTGGAAAAATCTTCTGTACAAGACTGTGTACGTTCTTTATGCATTAGCATTCTTACTTCTTTGTCTTTTGATGCATATTCTTGCATAGCTAAATATGAGGGCATTTTTGATGCCGGGGTGCCCTCTTTTGCGTTGTCATCTAGCTCACTGAATTTATGTATCCTTACAAGGTCAAATGCATTACAGAGTGTTCCACCTGCCGGATCTGTTGCATGATTTGAATATGCAAACTTGCCATCTTCATAGATAACAAGACCGGCCGAAGTGCTGCCGCTGATAAAAGTATATCTGTTGGTATTTTCACAAGGTGAGTATACCTCTGACAGAAATTTTGATATTACATCTCTAACACTATATGTACGACAAAATGCACCTATAACACCTTTTTTAGCTGTCGGGTCTTCTTGTTTTTTAAGTAATCTTTCTTTATTTTTAATAGTGCGTGATGAAGTGGGCCACTGTGATACATCTTTCCAGTCTGTATAAGTATTAAGAACCTTATCAACATTGAGCAGTTTATTATCTGCGTGTTTGAATATGTATTCACCATCAATACTTGTACTGGCCCAGTACATTAACCTCTGAGGTTGGTATGTCGTATCATCAAACATATCTATGCCTATATCTTCTGCTATTCTCCTAGCCACAGCTTCGTATTCTTCAGCAGTACAATCTCTTGACAGCGGTATTATTAATCTTAACCTTGGTTTTTCTGTAGTATGCTTGTGTGTGGAATAAATGCAATAGGTATATTCTGCAAACATATCAACAATTTCACAAAAATCCTCACATGCAAAATCTGCATCAAGGGTAATTATTGAACGGTAGTTTACATTTTCCCTTTTTCTTCTACCATTTTTTAAATTACCTCCAACGAAACCACCTACATCTTTGATACTATCTTGCCTTGATTTAGGTAAATTCTTGTATTCACCTTGGGTTTCAGGTGTTCTTGTCGTTTGCTCAAGTCTTTGCAGAAGTTCTTTCCAAGTGATAGTACAGTTTTTCCATAACTTTGTGTTTTTACTTAGACCAGTTGCAATACTGAATTTTCTCATGTTACTATTCGCCTCTCCTAATCCTTCTTGTAAAATGGCGTCTCATAGGATTCAGCCCTAAGTACTAAACCTTTGGCCCATTTAATAGGTTCACTCATAATTTTAGATACTTCATCCGCTGATGAAACACCTCTTGGGACATCTAATATAACTTCATCGTGTACATGGAAGTTACATTGAAGGCCTCTATCCTCCAATCTTATAATTGATTCAGCCAGACAGTCCCTAGCAAAACCTTGTACAATATTCTCTACAATCTTACCGCCAAATGTTTCAAGTCTTTCCCATGTATTCTTTGTTCGATTCATACCCATATATGTTATTGATGGACTTCCAAACTTGTTTACACCTATCTGAGGTTTAACATACGCTAAATTTCTACCTGAGGGTAATCCTACAAATAAAAAGCCGGATTTTCTGTAAAAGGAAACTCCACACTCTAATTTTTGCGGCTGTCCCTTGATAGCTAACATAGCGGATCGTTCACATTTTTTCCAGAATGAAACTATATGTGGATTAGCTTCTCTCCAGGTCTCTACCAGTGGTTGCAGTTCTTCTTCCTTTAAACCCATTTCTAAAGCACCCATGGATTTTAATGCCCCTACTGAACCACCGTATCCAAGAGCGAGTTCTGCAATCTTGCCTTTCTGTCTTAAATGTCCGTTTACACCATTTTTAACTACCGGCACACCGAACATTTGACTAGCTGACGCACAATATATGTCTCCCCCGTCTTCAAATACTTTCATTCTCCATCTTTCCTGTGACAAGTATGCAACTACTCTAGCCTCAATAGCTGAAAAATCAGACACAATAAACCGTCTTCCCTTGCTAGGAATAAGAGCGGTTCTTATAAGTTCAGACAAAGTGTTTTGCACATCGTAAAGCATTTCAAACATTTCATAGTCGCCGTCACAAACTGCTTTTCTTGCAAACTCCAGATCCCTTAAATGGTTTTGTGGCAGGTTTTGAACCTGGACCAGTCTTCCAGCCCATCTACCTGTACGATTTGCACCATAGAATTGAAGAATACCCCTTATTCTATTATCACTACATATACCATTTATCATAGCCTCATATTTCTTTGTTGAAGTTTTTGAAAGTTCTGACCTAAGAGATATGACCTTTCTGAGTAGTGGATCATTGCTGTTCTGTAAAATATCTTTAACAGCCTTTTTATTCAGGCTGTCCAAATTATCCCCAGTTCTGTCTTTAATCCACTTTTTTAGCTGTACAACAGAGTTAGGATTACTTAAACCCGTTAGCTTTCTAGATTGTTCAAGGCACTTTTCTTTGTGTAATGTACTATACTTAATGGCATTTTGAACCATCTTTACTTCTACACCAACACCACGGTCAATTATTCTCTGGTCATATTCCCATAATGTTTGTTCTTTCGAGTGTAGTGGGAATTTAGCTAATTTTCGTTTAATCTCTCTTTCTACAACTACATCTTGCACACAATAGTTTTTAAAAATTTCCCACTTTTCTCTATTGTGCTCCGGAAGATTTTTTGTTCTGCCACCATTAGATTTAGTGGGCTTACAAGGTTTTGAAAAAAAGTCAATACAAACCTTACCGGCTCTATCCTTCTGTTCGGGAAGACCTAAGACCTTAGCTACACTTGCCAAGGATCTTGGAAGTCCTAGTTCTGAACAGTGTACCATCGTACAATGCCATTGTTCCGGTGGCATTTCTTTGTTCAAAAATCTCTTTAAGCAGGTTCGTTCGAAGTTCGCATTAAATGCTGTTTTTATTGTTTTTTTATTTGTTAGTTCATAAATGATATTATCAGGTATCTTTTCGCCGTTAGCAGTATCTATTATCTTTACTTCTTCATCATCAAATGCGTATGCAAAAAGTAGGATTGTAAAATCAGGTGCATCTGCATAAGCATATACACCTGATTTTGATAGATTAACACTGCTATAGGTTTCTATATCAATGCTTAACTCTCTCATTAGTCCAGAAAATCATCTTTATCCTCGGAAATGAAATCTGCAAAGTCATCCTCTGCCTTTGCCCTACCACCAAGCGGCTCTCCGTCCTCTGTTTTCATAATATTGTTAAGTCCACATGCAATACCTTTATTACCGTTTGAATTAAATGCATAGAATGTGATTGAAGCGTAACCATAGCATCCGCTGTAAAATTCCGTTGGGTCAATAATGGCTCTACCATTGATATCAATAAGTCCGGGTCTTGTCTTTGCATTTGCATTGATAAAGTACTTACCTTTGTAGTTTTCATCATCTTCTCTTTCTTCATCACCATCTCTGAGAGGTTTCTTCAGTTTTGCCGGAATTTTGCCACTAAACTTTGAAACTCCTGTTTGTGTTGCAAGCTCAACAGCTTTTTCAATGTCTGTAATTGTCTTTGTATCTTTCTTGTCAATAAGAATGGACACACTGTATTTCTCTTCGCTGCCGTTGATACTTGTAGGCTCAAATACATGAGCATAAGAAAATCTCACCCTACCTGTAATCACCTTTGTTGAATCATTAGTATTTGTCATAATTACTATTCTCCTTTATTTGTTATATCTTTAAAGTCTTCAGTTGCTTGGTTAACTGAATTTATTGCCGGTCTTTTATCATTAATATGTACAAGAGTTGGTTTGCCCTGTGGCTTGACCACATAATCACCCAAAACATCATTAAAAGTTTTCTTACCTAGTAACTTTTCCATATTAGATATCGTTTTTAACGATCTCGTGTAAATATCATCCTCTTGATAACCTAGAGACTTAAGGTGCGCAACAATTTCTGATTCATCTTTTGCATACTTTCTGTTACTTCTGCCCTCCACCAATTTAAAACCTGGAATTTCTACTCCGTGGTTAAGGGCTTGGTCTAGTGCATAATCGTTAACCGTCTTGACCCATTTACTGATTTTATCGGCCTGGTCGATAATATCGGCTATCTCTTCCACTGATAGCTTTGCTGGTCTTTTAAAATCATATACCGCTAATTTTTGCCTTTTTTCTGCGTATGATCTGCATACGGCCCTGGCTCTACAGAAACCAGAATCACAGTGATCACCGGCAATGCATTCTGTTACCTTGTCATCATTAGCAATTGCAGCCTTCTCTCTGACTTCTTCACCCCAGGCTATTAACTTAGCAATGCTAATGGTTTCTGTACTGATGTTATCCATTCTTGGCTGATAAATTGTCATCCTAATTTGTTTAATATCATAGAGATAATCGAATGCATTTATAGCCCCCAGTGCATACAATCGCATTTGTGAATTATTTTCGGCAGATACTCTAACGCCGTTGCCGTATTTTAAATCAATGATTTCAAGTGTGCCGTCACCCACTATTACTACATCACCGGTACCGAATCCATCCGGAACCCACAGAGAAAAATCAAGCATTTTTTCAATATAAATTAATGAATCAGAAGTTTTGCCTTTTGCAGCATTGAATATTTCGATTACAAAATCTTTGTAATCTTCTGTGTATTCTTCCATATCTTCTGTAATTTCAAGGTTTTTAATAGCGTTATGATATTTAACCCTGTTGTACTGATTTAAAGCTAATTTAATTTTAGCCTCCCCCAATGCGTGCGCAGTTGTACCTTCCTTTGCAAATAGTGATGAGTTATCTTGAAAAGTCTCTTCCATTTGAATAGAACCAGGACAGTTCAGCCACTTTTTACTCCCAGAGGCTGAAAGTCTCGCATGTACTTCTGGCATTGTTATTCCTCCAATACTTTCATCACTTGGTTGTAGTCTCTTTCTTTAATTTCTGTGACTTTACTAGCACTGAATTTTGCTAATATTTCCTTAGCCTTGTCCTTGCCTTTTGCTTTGGCAAATGTAGCAAAAGCAGATCTTATGTCTTCAATCTTGTATATCGTATTTTCTTCTGCTTTCTCTTGAACCATCTTAGGGTCTAACTTTTGCGACCCTATCATAGTTTTGGCTTGAATAGTGCTATCTTTTGTACTATCTAAAATTTTGCTATCTCTAATAGCTATTGCCAAATTGTTAATTGACTCTGCTAATACATCGGCGTTGATATTAACTGTAATTTCCATATTTTTTTACTCCTTTTTTAGTAAACATCGAATTTTTTAAAGGCTGTTTTCCAACTACAACCTGTCCTTAACTTATAGTAAACAGAAAATATGTAACTAACTACTATAAGAAGAAAGTTAAATACTGTGCATATTAATGCACAACTAAGAATTGTCTTTAACATAGTTTCTCCTCTTGATTTTTATTTCTTAATCTGCTATAATATAAGTAGGTTAAATTCTATTAGGCCGTACAGAAAATCCACCCTCTGTGCGGTCTTTTTTTTCTTTTGTGTTCGTTTTTTATCGCATTTCGCAGGATCGCAATCTCTTTTTTCGCCTGTCATTAGAAGATAATGACATCCGTATCCTAGTACATTTGGTTTACAACCAGATAAAGGTCGGTAGAAATAACAACCCCTGCAACTTGACCTGCTCAATGTTTTCACTTCCCTTCATTTCTACATTAATCCGCCAACTCTCTGGCAACTGTGCATTTTGATATTCCGCCAAGTTTTCTTAACCTCCGAAATCTCCTCTGAACAGTAGATTTTGACATACCAGTATATCTCGATATATCAATATAACTAAGTACTTCTCGATCCGGAAAAGCCTTATCCAGCCTTTCCAAGTTATCTCTATAAAGGTCCTTTTCTCTTGGCATTGTATTCACCTTCTTTCTGTTTGTTTTTTTAATGTGATAAAAGGCGTCTTATTTCTCCCTTTATTAATGTTGCATTTCGCAACTTAATTTGCAAAAAAATAAGTTGCAAAATCACCAGCATTAATTTTTAAAAGATTTGCCAATAGTTCCGCCTCTTCTAAGTCAAAAGGTCTTGCATTATTAATTTTCTGATTAGCAGTTGGCTGTGCAATATTTAACGCTTTCGCGACATCTGCTTGTGTAATTTCAAGTTCTTTCATTCTTCCTTTAATTTTGTTGGTATTAATCATGTTTTCACCTCTTCGTTGCGTTTTGCAACACTATTATAACATTGCATACAGTAATTGTCAATAGCTTTTTGCAACTTTTTATTTTTTTTATAAAAAAATTTATTGCGTTATGCAATCTGTTGTGTTATTATTTATTTACGGGAGGTAAATAAAATGAAAGATAAGAAAACAGAAATAGGGAATAGAATAAAAACTCGTCGAGAAGAATTAAATTTAACCCAAGAAAATCTGGGGGATATTTTATGGCTAAATAAGTCTACAATTCAAAGATACGAAACAGGAAAAATAAATAGAATAAAAATCCCTGTGTTACATGCAATGGCAAAAGCTTTAGATGTAGACCCTAATTGGTTAGCACTAAAAACTGATGATAAAGGACAATTTACTGAAAATTTTAATTTTGCTGATGAAGACGATATAAACAATAACCCTATTGCCCAAAGTGATGATGAGAAAAAAGTCTTATTATTAGCAAGACATCTCGGAAAAATACCTGAAGATAAACGAAAAAGGATTATAGAAAACTTTGAAAACACTATAGATACTTATTTAGATGCAATGGGAATTAACAAGGAGGATTAAATGGAACCTGATTTTTGCAGAGCCCAATCAGAAGCGACAAAATTATTGTTACAGCAAGATATTAACAGTTTACATATAGATATAAGAAACTTTAAATTTGATAAAAACATAATAATTGATTCTATCCAAAATTACGCAAAAGTAGTGGAAAAACCTATATCATATTTTTCTTGTGATGAACTTAGCGGGTGCTATGTCATTAAATCTCTAAATAGTGAATTAAACATAATATTATATGATGATAGTGAGGAATACGAAGAAAGGAAACACTGGGGAATTACACATGAAGTAGGGCATATATATTTAGGACACAAAAAAGATGGCAGAGTTGAAGAAATTGAAGCTCATTATTTTGCTGCGCAAATTATTACTCCTGAAATAGCGTTAGTATATATGTCCAAATGCAAAAAAGGAGCAATAAACATAAATGATATATACAACAATTTTAATTGTTCACTTACAGCGGCAGACAAAAGAATTAAAACTTTAAGTTCAAATGTGTGGTCTTATACGGAAGATGATAAAAAACTTTTGGAAAAATTTAGACCAATAATTGATAATAAATACAAAATAAAAGTACAAAAAGTTATATAAAACAATACGCCCTACCCTGCACCAACAGGATAGAGCAGAAACCATCACAACGGGTATAATGACACAACAAGTGTTTGAGACTAGTGTAATTCTTGCAAAAGATAATTACAAGGACGAGGAATTTTTGCGCCCATTTTCAAGAAAAGGTGTTAATATGAGATGTAAAAAATGCAGGAAATCTATTCCGGACAACTCTAAATTTTGCAATCACTGCGGAACAAAGCAAAAACAAGAAAAAATGTATCGCCGTCCGGACGGTCTTTATGAGAAATCAATATCTATTGACGGAAAAAGAAAAATGTTCAGAGGTAAAACAGAAAAGGAAGTTACACAGAAAATATTGGATTACAATAGAGAAGAAGATTTGAAAAATAACGGTATTCCGTTTGAAAAAGTTGCAGAAGAATGGAAAGATAGTTGTTTTGATACCTTAGCATATAGTACACAGGTATCATATAGGTCTAAACTAAAAAGGGCAGCAGAACACTTTGCAAAAACACCTGTAACACGGATTGAATATTTTGATATAGAGCGATATTTAAAAAACTTTCCTAAATCCTGGGGGTATAAAACCTATGTTGGATATCTTTCTATTGTTAGTATGATATTTGATTTTGCCTGTAGAATGGGTTATACAAATCAAAATCCATGCTCTTTTGTACGAGTACCCAAAGGACTAAAAAGGGAGCACAGACGAGGTCTAACAGCAGAAGAGATAGAAATAGTGAAAACAAGTACATCTACACAATGCGGATTATTAGCATACTTTATACTCTATACCGGTTTGCGCAGAGGTGAAGTAATGGCTTTACAATGGAAAGATATTGATTTTAAAAATAAAGAAATCACGGTAGATAAATCTATTTCCTGGCATAGCAATGACCCTCATATTAAATCACCTAAAACAGAAAAAGGAAAAAGGAAAGTTATTCTACTTGATTGTCTTGCGGAAAAACTTGAACCTGTCAAGGGAAATAAAAACGATATAGTGTTCAGTGATAATGGCAAATATTTTCTTAACAGTAAATTAACAAGACTCTGGAATAAATACAAAGAGGAAACTGGATTAACTGAAATTACGCCGCATATGCTCCGTCATTCTTATTCAGCCATATTATTTGATGCCGGAATATCTGCAAAGGACAGTCAGGATTTATTGGGGCACGCTCAATTTTCAACAACAATGGACATCTACACAGATATATCACAAAGGCACAAAGAAGCTACAAGGAACACCTTAAATGCATATATAAACAAAGTTGCTACACAGCAAGTAACACAGTAGTTTAAGTTTTTCCCATTAATAAGCCATCTTATTGGAGTTCAATTCTCCTCACCTCCACCAAAAGCCTCTGCAGTAATGCAGAGGCTTTTTTAAGCGGATACAAAAAGCTTTCCTGCATCATCATTGTTTTCCCTGAGCCACATTAGCCATACTATATATTTTGCATTGGCAAACAATAAAACTTTTCTTCGCATATCATACAGGTATATTCTTTGGATTTTTAAGATTCAGTCCCCTAATCCTTTAATTTCACTTTGACTTTTCCAACATAATATGTTACGGGGTGATGATATATTGAACGCTTGTGAATTAACTGCCTATATTACAGCTGTTGCTAACACACTGTCGTGTAATTTATCTGTTGAAGATTTAGAACTTCTCAGTTCAGTGTTATTACAGCTTGGTGAAACACTTGACACCATTGCAACTCATAGAAGACTATGTAATAAATGTTCCACTTCTTGATAATTAAGGAGCGGCTTTATTTTGCCGTTAAAAATTGACCTCCAAAAGTTATATTTTTGTCTAACTTTTGGGGGTCAAGTCGGAGTTAACTCCAAATAGGTGTTTTTATTTTTTTAGGGTATCCTATCCTTATTAGCTGTCTAAATATTTCATGAGCATAGGCAGGGCGTTTTTTATATCCTTTAAACCCAACTCATAAAGCTCTCCCAGCTTTTCCACATTCCTCTCTACCCTATCCACAGTTACTTCCTGGGATGGTGAAATCACAAACAATCTGCCCTTTTCACGAAGCGTCTGAATCTCGTCACATTGACGATTGTAATTAATATCGCTTTCTGCCAGGGATTTTGCAAATTCAGGATATTTTCTATACACTATATCAGGAATATGGGAAACTTTATCCTTTACTTCCTTACGGAAATTATCATCTCTTGTTTTTACCACAATTATTTTATCATAGCCCTCATCTATCGCCCATTTATAAGCAATTTTACAACTGCATCCACCATCATAGTAGGGTATACCGCCAATTTCCACCGGAGGAGATATGTATGGCATTGTGGCAGAGGCCTTTACCGCTTTCATAATTTCCCTGTCCTTCCCCTTTTCAAAATATTCAGTTTTGCCTGTAAGGCAGTTTGTAACAACTGCCACAAACCTTTGCTCTGATTTATAAAAATGTCTTTTATTAAGGGGTTCAATATATCTGTTATTTCCAAAAAGAAAATCAAGATTAATAAGACTATGGCTCTTTAAAATTGCCTTCATACCGATATACTCTTTATTATATCTGTTTTTTAAATTGATGCGTGCTGACCTGCCTATCTGACCGGCAACGTAATTTACGCCGTTAAGTGCCCCTGCCGACACCCCCACAACACATTCAAAATTAATGTCTTTTTCCATTAATACATCAAGTACCGCCTCTGAATACAGTCCCCTAAATGCTCCGCCTTCCAGTACAATACAACCCTTAGTGGTATTGTAGGAAGCATTACCTCGGCGGATACTGTTCATTCGGGAAAACTTCTTATTATTCACCTTTCCATCTCTTCTTCCGTTTTATATCAATAATTATACGATTACTTTACTGATTGTATCACTTTTTTTACTTTTCTTCAACTTGTAATTTATGAAGATAGTGACAAAAAAAGGCCACCTGCACTAAAGCACAGGTGACCTTTTATTATAAATTATTACTCACTTCTAAGTGCCGTAACAGGGTCTTTCTTTGCCGCCTTTTTGGCAGGAATAAGTCCGCCGATAAGCGTAAGGACTACGCTAAGAACTACAAGAATTGCCCCGCTTAAAAATGGAATAGAGGCACTTACATCTGTTGTTTCAAGAATAGTGTGGATAATAGCATTACCCGGTATAAGAAGCAGACAACTTATTCCTATACCCAAAAGTCCTGCAAAAAGCCCTATAATAAAGGTTTCTGCATTGAACACCTGGGAAATATTTTTCTTCGATGCACCTATTGCACGGAGAATACCTATTTCCTTTGTCCTTTCAAGAACAGAAATATATGTGATTATACCTATCATAATTGAAGAAACAATAAGGGAAACAGCCACAAATGCAATCAGCACATAGGAAATTACATTTACGATTGTTGTAACAGATGACATAAGCAGTGCAATATAATCCGTATAGGATATTTTATCTGCGTCCTTAACCCCCTCATTATATTCGTCAATAGCCTGGGCAATTCCGTCCTTATCCTTAAAGCTGTCTACATATATATTAATTGAAGAGGGAGTATCTTTATCAACAACGCCAAATGACTTCATATTATCATCGTATGTGCCGGAAGAAATTTCATTTTCGTAAATTGAAAGAAGTACATCTTCATCAGGGTCGTTGTCAAGATAAACATCCAGCATTTCAGCAATCTGACTTTCGTCCATCTGTTCCATTCTTGTGGCCATTTGTCTGTCCTTGCTGAACTGGAGCATATTTTTAAACATTTTTGCCTTTTCTGTTACACCAAGCTCCCTAATATAGGTTTTTGCATCCTCTATCTTCTCCCTATCGGAACTTGGGGAAAAGGTCATTTTGTTAAGTACATTTATTGTCTTATCCCTTTTCTGTGCCTTTACAACTTGGCTTTTATTTGTATAGTCAATAACATAATTTGTAAGGGCCTGTGTGTATCCCACCGACCTGTTAATAAGCCTGTTGTCCGGGTCATTAAGCCTGACTACACCGCTGATTTTCAGCTTAATTGCCTTATCTTCCAGTAATGTACTAACCTCTGTTTCATCATCGCCGATATATTTGTATGTTCCCTTATCTGTTTTTTGGTAATAATCGCAGGCAGGTATCATATAAAATGTATGTTTGCAGGCATCCTTATAGGACCACTGTTGTACTTTCAGCCTAACCTCTTCCCCGTCTGCAATTTTCTCCATATATTCTTTATACTCCTGTGCAGGAAGAAGTCCAAGCTGGTAGAGCACTGAGGACTTAATTTCATTATTTTGGTCAAGCACCAAAAGCACTTCATTGTATTTTTCAGGATATTTGCCGTAAACAAGGTCGTAGTTATCCTTTACAGCGTCGCTTACCAGTTTGTTATTACTGCCGGGCATTAGCTGTGTAAAGTTATCGTTGCCTCTGGAGTTCTGCATTGAGGTACTGATTTCCCTCATTTGGAGCATACTGGATAGGGTTTTGTTTGAATCAACTTTGCTGTTATCCAAGTTACTTCCGTCTGTTTTTACCATTGTGCCGTCGGGGTCGTAGGAGTAAACCCCAAAAGATGTGTCATAACTGTATACCACACCGTTTTCACCAATGTAATTATTTATTTTGCTGGACTTTCTTTCAATATACTTTTTAAATCTTGTAAGATTGTTTTTTATAATATTATTAGTAACGCTTGATGTCATTTCAAGGTCAGTACCGTCTGAATAAACTTTATCCTTTTTATGACCAACATTTTCTTTCCTGTCAGACGCCGCATAGCCGTCATCCATAATACTGTTAAGGTCCATATCCTGTGCATTAATTGTTATGGGATATGAAGTCATTGTTTCTTTCTGAATATTGGCAATATAGTTGCTAACGCCATTTGAAAGTGCAATTATAAGGGCAATACCTATAATACCGATTGAGCCTGCAAAGGAAGTAAGTATTGTCCTGCCCTTTTTTGTACGAAGATTGTTAAAGCTAAGAACAAGAGATGTTAAAAAGGACATTGATGCTTTACCCATATTTTTATGCTTTGGCTCCTCCATATCGGCAGGGTCAATCTCATATGGATTTGTATCGTCAATAATTTCACCGTCACGCAGCTTTACAATTCTGTTTGCATACTTTTCCGCCAATTCCGGATTATGTGTAACCATAACCACAAGTCTGTCCTTTGCCACTTCTTTAAGCAAATCCATAACCTGAACACTTGTTTCTGTATCAAGAGCCCCTGTAGGCTCGTCAGCAAGGAGAATATCCGGGTCATTGACAAGGGCTCTTGCAATAGCAACCCTCTGCATCTGTCCGCCTGACATTTGGTTTGGTTTCTTGTGAAGCTGGTCCCCAAGACCTACATCCTGAAGTGCCTTTACAGCTCGTTTCTTTCTCTCCTTTTTAGAAATACCGCTGATTGTAAGGGCGAGTTCCACATTGGAAAGTATATTTTGATGGGGAATAAGGTTATAGCTCTGAAAAACAAAGCCTATTGTATGATTGCGGTAAGAGTCCCAATCTCTATCTTTGTACTTTCTAGTGGAAATACCGTCAATAATAAGGTCACCGCTGTCATATCGGTTAAGACCTCCTATAACATTGAGAAGTGTTGTCTTACCTGAACCGGAGGGACCCAGTACAGCAACGAACTCATTATCGCGCAGTGTAAGGCTTACATCTTTTAGAGCCTGCTGCACAAGGTCACCTGTGATGTACCTTTTATTGATATTTTTTATCTGTAGCATATCATACCTCCATTTATAGTATTGCCAAAAATATTCCCTGTAATTTCTTCCATCAGAAATATTATATCACATCTTAAATTTTTTACAATATTTTACCAGTGATTTTGTTTTATATACCATTATTTAGTTTGCAGAACGCTTTTATCAGTATATGTATGTAAAATTATTATGATAACAAAAAGGTGCGGAATAATCCGCACCTTCTTCATATCAGAGTACTTCGTAGCCTTTGTCTGTTACAGCCTTTTTCAGAATATCGTCTGCAACATCTGATGACAGTGTTACAACGGCTGTTCCGCTTACATGGCTTACGTCTGCGTTGGTTACCTGGGGAATTTCCTCCAGGGCTGTCTTTACGGTATTTTCACAGTGAGAACACATCATACCCTTGATTTTAATTGTCTTTTCCAAAGTTTCTCCCTCCTTTTTATTTATTTTACTTTTATGCTTTTTATCTCTTTTATTGCTGTGAATATCAATAAAATTAAGCCTAAGGGCATTTGTCATCACACAAAAGCTGGAAAGGCTCATTGCTGCCGCTCCAAACATTGGACTAAGACTCCAGCCAAAAAGGGGTATCCAAACACCCGCGGCGAGGGGAATACCTATTATGTTATAGATAAACGCCCAAAACAGGTTTTCATAAATATTTTTTAGGGTTCTTCTGCTAAGCCTAATGGCGGCGGTAACATCAGATAGCTTACTTTTCATTAACACAACATCGGCAGAGTCTATGGCTATATCTGTACCTGCGCCAATGGCTATGCCTGTATCTGCTGTTGCAAGGGCCGGTGCGTCGTTTATACCGTCACCAACCATAATAACCTTTCCTTTGCTTTTTAGATTTTTAACAATTTCCGCTTTACCCTCCGGCATAAGTCCGGCAACAACCTTATCTACCCCTGCCTGTCTTCCGATTGCATTTGCAGTTTTCTCGTTATCTCCTGTTACCATAATAACTTTTAGCCCCATATTCTGCAAATCCTTTATAGCAGAGGGACTTTCCTCTTTTATTGTATCTGCTACGGCAATTATGCCCGCAAGGTTATTGTCATATACAAAGTAAAGGGGTGTTTTCCCCTGATTTGCAAAATTTTCTCCTATATCAAGAAAATCCTCATCTACCTGTAACACCGTGGAAATATATTTATAACTGCCCCCTGTTACCATTTTTCCATTTAATTTTGCCTTTACTCCTTTACCTACCTGTGCACTAAAATCAGTTGCCTCTGTGTAAGAAATATTTTCATTATTCCCCTCCAGAATTATAGCCTTTGACAACGGATGTTCGCTTTTTTCTTCCAAAGAGCAGGCTATTGATAATAGTTCATCCTTGGTATAGTTCTCTGTTGGAATTATATCTGTAACGGTAGGCTCACCTTTAGTAATTGTGCCTGTCTTGTCAAGCAGCACAAAATCTGACTTTCCTGCAATTTCCAATGACTGTGCCGTTTTAAAGAGAATACCTTTTTTTGCCCCAACTCCGTTTCCCACCATTATTGCCACAGGGGTTGCAAGTCCCAAGGCACAGGGACAGCTTATTACAAGTACGGAAATCCCCCTTGCCAAAGCATAACCTACACCTGAACCAAACACAAGCCACAGAGCGATTGTCACAAGGGAAATAGCAATTACCACAGGCACAAATATGCCGGAAACCTTATCTGCTGCCTTTGCCACAGGTGCTTTTGTTGCAGAGGCGTCCCTTACCATTTTAATAATCTGGGAAAGCACTGTGTCCTGTCCAACCCTTGTTGCCTTACACTTTATAAAACCGGATGTGTTCACAGTACCTGTGGAAACATTGTCACCAATTTCCTTATCTACAGGTATGCTTTCCCCTGTTAATGCCGATTCATTTACAGAGGAGGTACCCTCTATAACAATTCCGTCAACAGGAATATTCTCCCCGGGACGAACGGCAAAAATATCTCCCTGTACTACCTTTTCAACGGAAACAGTTTCTTCCTTGCCGTTTCTGACTATATTTGCAGTCTTTGGAGAAAGTCTCATAAGGTTTTTGAGTGCGTCTGTTGTCCTGCCCTTTGAAATGGATTCCAACAATTTTCCTACAGTAATAAGGGTAAGTATCATTGCAGAAGATTCAAAATAAAATTCGTCCATATAAGACATTACCCCTGCCATATCACCACTTATCTGTGCCTCGGTCATTGCAAAAAGTGCATAGGTGCTGTACACAAATGCCGCTCCTGCTCCAAGGGCCACAAGTGTGTCCATATTAGGTGACCTATGGATTAAACCTTTAAAGCCGTTTATAAAGAACTTCTGATTAATTACCATAATTATTGCTGTAAGCAGAAGTTGTGCAAGTCCCATAGCAATATGATTTTCCCCTAAAAAGGCGGGTAGCGGGAAACCCAGCATCATATGGCCCATTGAGATATACATAAGCACTGCCAAAAATATAGTAGAGGCAAAAAATCTTTTTTTAAGTATGGGTGTTTCCCTGTCCTTTAAAATATCCTCATCAGAGGATTTATTTTCTTTCACAGAATTATTTTTAAGTTCTGCGCCATAACCGGCTCTTTCAACTGCATTAATAATATCCTGACTTTTCGCATTACCCTCCACGCCCATTGAGTTTGTAAGCAGGCTTACTGAACAGGAGGTTACACCCTCCACCTTACTTACTGCCTTTTCAACTCTTGAAACACAGGCGGCACAGCTCATTCCTGTTATGCTGTATTGCTCCAAAATATCACCCCTTTATCATTTCATCAGTTTTTGAAGTGTGGTAACAAGCTCATCAATAGTTTCATCTTTTCCCTCACGAATATCCCTTGCCACACAGGTTTTTATATGCCGTGAAAGAAGTTCCTTGTTAAAAGAATTAAGGGCTGAATTGACGGCGGAAACCTGTATAAGTATATCGTTGCAGTAGGCATCCTTTTCCACCATATTTTTTATACCCCTTATCTGACCTTCTATCCTGTTAAGTCGGTTTATAAGCTTTTTGTGTTCTTCTTCACTTCTTATAGTTTTCTTGTGACTGCAACAGTCCATTTTTTCACCTCATCAGTTTAATAATCCTACAATCAGTATATACCCCCATAGGGTATATTGTCAAGAAAAAATTTGGGCTGTAGGATATACCTACAGTCCCTTATACTCCATATTTAATTTTCAGTCTTTCCAGCTTTTTACCAAATGGTTTAGCCAAAATCAGAAGAAATATTAAATTTGATACGGCGTAGGAAACTGTTACAGGAAGGGCTGTTATTATGTTTGCAAGGTATCTCCCCATATTGAATGTTCCGTCATACCAAAAGGTTGTCCAAATATCCATAAAGCAGGAGAACAAAACTCCTGCAACTGCACCAAATACCAACAGCAAAACAAAATTCTTTAAAAGAAATTTATTTAGCAATCCTGCCAAACACCCGATTAATCCCCAAATAAACATTTGAAAAGGTGTCCAAGGACCCTGTCCGAAAATAAAATTTGAAATCAAAGCGGTAAATGCTCCGCAGACAAACCCTGCCTCATACCCCATATATATTCCTGTCAGAACCACAATGGCAGTAACAGGCTTAAAGTGAGGCAAGAAAGAAAATATAAATCTTCCTGCCACAGACAAAGCAATAAGCACTGCAAGGATAACCAGCTTTATGGTGTTGCCCTGCCTTTTTTCATAGGTGAGAAAAAAAGGAATACAACCGGAAATCGCTACACACAGTGAAATCCAGGCATAGGCTCTGTCATAGAAAATTACCACCCCAAAAATTATAATAAGGGGAATAATGACCCACAGCAAAATCTGTTTAATTATTTTTATTTTCATATTGTCCACCCTCTTTAATAAGACTAACAGCGTCATCAACTGTTACTGCATTTATAAATCTATCCCGGCATATTCTGCTGACTGAGGTTGTATAAAAATTGTTTGTTGAAAAAAATTCCTGTGGTACAGAGTTTGACAAAACATCGCCGTCAAAGAAAAGAGCGCATCTGTCAGAAACAATGGCGGAAAATTCAACATCATGCGTTACCGTAATTATTGTCCTGCCTTGAGATTTTATTTTGTTGAGCATTTTAGCAAGGGATATTTTACCATAGGCATCTATACCCTTTGTAGGCTCGTCAAGAAGAATGATACTGGGATTTGCCAAAAGAATTTTGCCCAATGCACACCTTTGGACTTCTCCGCCGCTAAGGTCGTATGGGTGTTTGTCCATAAGGCCCTTTATCCCAAGACTTTCCGTTATTTCAGCAATTTTTTTATCCCTATTCTCTACTCCCTTTATTTTGCAAAGTTCAATATAATCTTCAATTATTTTTGGTTTTATAAAAACTGTTTCGGGATTTTGAGGGAGCATCGCTATACCCATTCGGCTATATTCTGTAAGGGGTTTCCTGTTCATCTTCTGACCGTTAATAAAAACACTTCCCCTATAAGGTTTTAGAATACCTGAAAGAATTTTCAGGGTTGTTGTTTTTCCCGAACCGTTCCCGCCTAATATTGAAAAATGTTCCCCCTTATAAACCTTTAGCCTGGTTCCTGCAAGTATATCCTGACCCTCCTTTTCGTAACGAAAAAATGCGTCCTTTAGTTCCACTGCAATTTCTGTTTTCGGCACTGTGTCCCTTATTTCTATTTTTCTTTTTGAGAAATTATTATTTATAAAGTCCCTGCCCTCTCTTACGGTAAGAGGGCAATCGGTAGAAATATCGGTACTGTTATAAATTTGCACCGCTGAGGGAAAGCCTGCTGAAACGGGGTGTTTTTTCAGTTCCCTACAGATTTCTCTGGGCTTGCCATATGCAATCAGCTTTCCATTATCCAGTACAGCAACCTTGTCCGCTATTGGAAAAACATCCTGCAATCTATGTTCAGTTAATATAATTGTAAGTCCCAGCTCTGTGTTAAGCCTTTTAAGAGTGGCGATAAAATCTCCCGCACTTATTGGGTCAAGCTGAGAAGTCGGTTCGTCTAAAATAAGTACATCAGGGGACATTGCCATAACTGATGCAAGATTTAACAGCTGTTTTTGTCCCCCCGAAAGATTTTCTGTTTTTCTGTGAAAAAGTGAGGAAATACCAAAATAGTTTGCCATTTCCCCTACTCTAAGCCTTATATATTTGGAGTCATAGCCAAGGCTTTCAAGTCCAAAGGCAAGTTCGTGCCACACTTTGTCTGTAACAATTTGCTGTTCGGGTTTCTGGAACACAAAGCCGATTTTCTTTGCAGAGGTTCTGTCATCAATATCCTTTATGGGTTCTCCCTTAAAGAAAACCTCACCGCTGCATTTGCCATTAGGCGTAATTTCCCTTTTAAACATTTTAAGCAATGTAGTTTTTCCGCTGCCGGACTGTCCGCACAGTACTACAAAATCCCCTTGTTCTACTGTCATAGTAACACTATCAAGAGCCCTGGTATTCAGCATAGGATATGTAAAACTTAAATTTTTGATGCTGAGTATTTCCACATAATCACCTCCCACAACTCACTTAAAAATGGTATAAATGAAAGTATGCCAAAAGAAATATATACGGCAATCTGTTTTAAACCAAAGTTAAATTCCGAAATTTCCGGATAAAACTTGAAATCACTTATACCCATAGACATACCTAAAATCACTATGCCCACCAGTACAATAATACAAATTAAATACCCTAAATCCCTTTTTCTAAAAGTAAATACGGAAAAATGAGTTCGCCCCTTTAGGCCATATCCCCTTGCTTTCATTGACGCTCCTGTGTCTACAGAATTTTCAAGAGACCAGGTGATAAGAGAAGAAAAAACCTTTAATTCCGCTGTAACCCTGTTTATCATTCCTTTTTTTTCATACAACCCCAGGGAACTTTGCACACTGCGTATTTCTTTCAGCTTTCTTCTAAAAAGAGGAATAAACCTAAGAGCAGCTGAAAGCACCAGAGATAGCTTTGGAACGGCCTTGCCAAAAAGAAAAAGAAATTTATCTGTCGTCATAACTTCACTGTAACACTTACACCAATATATTACACCGACAAGCATAAGGGCTATATCAACGCCATATAGTATTGCCTCTAAAGTGACAGGATTACCATTCATAAAAAACAGAGGGGTTACACCGTTGTGGCTGAAAAGGGGATTTATTATTGCTATAAAAACCGCCATTAAAATATAAAAGCATAAATCTTGAAAAAACAGCTTTGCACCTTTCATCACCCCAAAAAAGCTGACTCCTCCTATCAGAGCAAGAAACAGCATAACGGGATTTGTGCAAAACATTGCAACTATAACCACAGATACAAAATATGTAAAAAGTACTGCCGGGTGCAGAGTGTTAAAACCTGATATTTTCCTATTTTCCATTATTCCCTCCCCCAACAGTACAGCCAACATCTCTGCCCAAGTCACAGGTGTATGACCACACAATATGGTCGCCGTCCTTTAGTTTATACTGTGAACAGCCACACTGGGGATATTGACCGTTTACGGAATACACCCAGCCGGATAATTCTCCACAGGAATATTCGTACAAATAATTTATACCTTCTATGTATACTGTACCATATCTGTTAAGGTCTGCACCATAGTATTCCATCTGTATTTTCTTATACCTTGTAACCCTGTCAAGAATGTCAAAGGCCGTATCATCATTATTAAGAACAAATTTTGTGTCTTTAAGAATAAATCCATTATCAGGAACATACTTTTCAAGGCTTTTGTCCAATTTCTCTTTATTTTTAAGAATTGTTTTACATTCGATTGTCATTGTAACAGTTTTGCTGTCCTGTTTTATATCTTCAATATGGTCAGTATAATATTGGTCTACTGTCTGAAAATCTGTACCTATTATTATAATAACAACAGCAATTATTACAGCAAAAATTGCAATTATATCCTTTTTCAATTATGTAAATCCTTAGTTTTATTTTTCTTTTTACGAACTATAATACTTATGGCAGTTACTAAACCTATACCGATTATTAATGATATGATAAAAATAGTTGATATGTTGCCGTCCCTGTCTGACCCTAAAAATTTCACCTTGTTATCACTAAAATCAAAGAGGGCAGTCCGGCCTTTCTCCCCTCTTATTTGAGAGGCAAGGGCAAGTAAAACCTGCTGGTTGACGATAAGGTCGGGTTCGCCGTTTTTTATATGGGAAAATCCACCCTTACTGCATTTGTAATCCATCAGGGCACTTATCAAAGTTCTGCCGTTTTTAATAAATCTTTCATCGCTGTTTGTATCTATTTTTAGGGTATTAAGGGCAATAATTACCTGACAGATACTTTCCGCATTTTCAACGCCCTTACTTTTAAAACCGCCGGAATTTTTCTGATTAACTGAAATAAAGGAAAGGGATTTTTCAATGGCTTTACTTACATTTTTTCTTTCCTTATATTTTCCAATAGCCTGTAGTGCCATGGCTGTCATATCAATATCGGATTTTCCTCCGCCAATTGACCAGCCCCCGTCGGCATTCTGATTTTTCAGTATATCAGCAATAATTTTTTCCCTTGTAATTTTTGATGCAGTGGGAACTTTAAATGAATCACTGTCAAGGGCGATAAGCCCCCATACAACCCCGTTAATTCCCTGTAAATTTAATTTCTGTTCCCTGTTATAAATTCCGTCGGACAGTAGATTAATATCTTTGCCGTTTTTGTCCTTGCCAAAGTGTTCAGGGTTTCCGCCGCAGGCGACTACTGCAAGAATAATCCTATGCCATTCTGTAGCCTTGTATCTGCTTAGTCCTGACTCTGTTCTATACTTTTCTTCCACATAATCCTTTAAGCTGTTAAGATAAGTTTTGTAATCATCTTTAACCTCAAGTCTGTTTAAGGCTATGCAAAGCCAGTCACCCTCCGTACTGCCTGCAAGGGGCAGAAATTTACCGCTGAAAAGGTTTTCTTTGGAATTAAAATCGAATTGGGATTTCTCCCAATCTACAATATCCCCTGCTACTTTTTCCAATTCTTCTGTTGTGTATGTTTTGCTTTTGGCATATGTAACAGTAAAACTTGCAGAAAAAATTAACACCGCAAAAATTAGTGTAAGCGTATTCCTAAAAATTTTCATTTCTTTATTTTCCTCTTAATTATTATGGTAATGAGAACTGCAAGAATAATAACCATTATTCCCGTAATACTGCCTGCCACAATAGTTAAAATATTATTATCATTTGTTTCCGGTTTTTCTTTGGTAATTTCTGAGGTGGCTGTTGTTGGCTGTGTTGTTGCTGCTTTAGTATAATGTAAACCGTCTTTTACTGTACTATTTTTTTCAGCAGTACTGGCGTCTGTTGCTTTAGAAGTGCTTTCCGTAATATTGTTTGCCTTTATAACATTTATACTTTCTATACCTGTATTTTTTGTATTTCCCCCTGCAGTTGAAACGCTCTTTTTTTCTATAGTTTTATTTTCACTGCTTTCAGGCAGTGTTTCTTCTGAAATATTTACTTTTGTTTCTGCTGTATCGGAATGCTCCAAAACGCTTTCTCTTGTTTTTGCAGTAGAGGATACAGTTGTTCCTGCTGTTGTTACATTGGGAACTGTGGGTATTGTAAATACGGTAGGTAGGGTAACTTCCGGGGCAGTAATATCTGTCATATCAAAAAGAGAGGTTTTCCCTTGGATAAACCTGTTATACGCCACTATGCTATAGTATGCCTGCTCCGTTGCAAGCTGGGAAAACACACCCCCTTTTGTATGGGCAAAGCCTATGCCTTCAATATAAAAATCCAAAAGACTATCAATAAGACTTTTGGAGTTTTTAATAAATTTTTTGTCTTTATCTGCGTCAATTCCCAGTGTGGAAAGACAGGTAACAGCCTGTGCAACACTTTCACAACTTTCAACCTTGTTGTAAGTAAAACAACCCTTTTGATTTTGAATTTTTGAGAGGGTTTCCACTCCTCTGTCCACTGCCTGCCTTACATCTTCACTATATGTATAGTACTTTGCAAGACTGGTTATAGCCATTGAGGTAACATCAGCCTCCGGCACGCTTCCGCCAAGGGCCCAGCCTCCTGTCTTTATTTCGGAATTCAATATATACTCAATAAGTTTTTCCCTTGTTGTCTGTGACAAACCCTCTGTTTTGGGTATTTCGTAACCTCCGCAGTCCAGGGCAATCAGTGCCCAAATAGGACCGTTTATGCCCTGTAATTTTACCTTATCAAAATCAGCAAGGTTTTCAAGAAGATTGTATCCCCCAACATTTCTTACATCTTTTCCAATGGAGGTTAGGGATATAATAACTCTTGAATATTCTGTATTTTTCCTTTTTGAAAGGACGCCATTCTTTTCTGTTAATTTATTAACAACATTTTCATAATAATCTTTGTAATAGCTGTCCCCTGTGTTATATCCGCCTCTTGACATACCAATAATAACCCATTCTCCGCCTGTGGAAGATAGCTTTGGAACTCCTGCGTTGTACAGAATATTTCCGGTTTCAGCATATACAGCGTCGGTCTTTGTATTTAATGTTGAGGTATTCCCTGTGCTTAAACAAATAATAAGAACAGAAACAATGACAACAAGGACTATGCTCAATAATCTTCTGCTCTCTTTTATAGAAATATCAGTCATAATATATCGCTTTTATTCTTAAAATCCAGTTTTCGCTTTTTTGCTCTTTCCCGTTTTTCCTGCCTTTTTATAATCTTGCTTTGACTTCTGGGCTCCTTTATTCCGGAGGCCTCAAGAGCCCTTGGCCATGGGCCCAAGTGTGATTTTATCATCATAACTTCGTAATCTGTAAAGTCGGACTTTTGGGGCAGTTTACCTTTTTCTTTATACTTTTCCTGCAAAAGCAGAATACATCTTTCTTTGGATAAATTCTCCGTCACAATAATCCTCCATAGCAGTTTAGATAACTGACACCCACAAATGTGGATGTCAGAAAATTTTTAAATAACCTAACTATATTTTACAAACTGTGTACCCAGATTTGTTTCTTTTAAAGCATTATTTACATACTTTTGGATTCGTGTAACAATCTTAATATTAACCTTTGTTGCTCCGTCAACAAGTACAGTTTCCTTTTGTTCGTCTGTAAGGTCTATCATTCTTATGGTGTACTTCTGCACCGCTGTTGCATCCTGAATATCAACTTCGCCGTCGCCGTTTACATCGCCATAAATGGAAACTGTTTTGTGGCATTTACATTTTTCACAAACATTGTTACTGTCAAAAGAACAATCAGCAGTTTCTGTAATACCACAGTCCTTACAGGTAATAGTGTGTGTACCGTCCCCGTTTGATTTATACTCGTAAATATGTCCACTCTCAGCAATCTTAATATCAGCAAGGGCCTTTGAAATTTCATCTTCTGTAATTTCCCATGTGTTTAATAGTTTTACAGCCTCTGTATATGCACTGCCATAGTTTTGTGATGTGCCATAAGCGTTGATTTCACCAATCTTTGCAATAAGCTCACTTCTGTCCGGGAAAGTGTTTGTGGTTTCAAAGGGCATATATCCAAATCCACAGCCAATATCTTCACCCCAGCCATATGCTGTGTACTGAAGTCTTACCGTACTGCCGTTTTTAAAGTGCAAACCGTCCGATGTATCCTCACCATACTTAACGCTGCCTGCATAATCATTAATGCTGTAGTTGTCCACCGTAAGCATCCAACCTGTATAGGCTGTATAGTCATCTGCAGAAAGCTCTGTAGGCACCTGTCTTTCATCAAAATAATCCTCTCCTCCAAGGGCATTCATAATGTCTGTAGGTACATCGCTGATTGTCCAGCCCTGTGGCTCGCCGCCGTCAACAATAGTTTCAATATAGTATGAACTCATATCCCCGGTAAATACGCTCATATCTCCTAAACCTCTTTCGGAAATATCCGCAAGGCTTTCCCCCTCAAAGTAACCTACCTTGGTTGGGGCAAGGGCAAGTCCCTGTCCGATTGTGTTTCTTTCTACTGTAAGATAGACATAACCGTCATAGGCCTTATCCACCTCTTCTGCACCTGCATATAAAGTGCCTGATACAGTCATCATCAATGCAAGCAAAACTAAAAATACTTTTTTCATTTTTATTCCTCCTTATTTTTTCTATCTCTATATAAAATTATTATGCATACTATAATCCCTAAGATTGTTAGTACTGCAATTATAAAAATTATATACAATATCTTGTTACTGTTATTGCCACTTTCCTTTGTACCTGTGGTTTTTTCAATTTTATTTTCTCCCATAGCCGAAGTTTCAGTTATATTCTCCCTATCACGGATAACTGTTGTACTTTCAACTGTCCTGTTGTTTTCCGCCTTACTTTCAGCCTCTATATTATTTATATTACTACGGGAAGAAGAGGTACTTTGGATTTTACTGTTAATAGCCTTTGATGTAGCATAAGTTCTATTTTTTCTATTGTTTGTTCTAATTCGTGACGATGACAAAGCATTATTTTTTGAAATTACAGTTCCCTGTGTAGGGGCGGTTACAGAAGAATTATTTTCTACAACATCAGTAAAAGCCAAGGCGGTATATTTCCAAATTAAACTGTCACCGTTTTTTATGTAATATTCTGATGCCGCCTTATCTATTAAAATACCGTTATAACTTATTGTCCACCCGCTATTTTCACCGGCAGAAAACTCACCCAATCCATAGCCGTCACTAACCTTTTTCCCATTTTCCGCAGTAAAGTTATCAATGGATTCAAGATAAAATCCGCCGCCCATTTCGGCATTACCACTATAATAGGCGTCAATATTCAGCTGTGACAGCAATCTCAGAGTTACGGTGGCTATAGTATCCCTATCCTGAATTTTTACTTTTGTCTTTCCAATTATTTTTCCAAGGGGCTTTGGAAAATCGCAGTTTTCATTTGCCCTAAGGCTGTAGTCTTCAAAACTTACTGTGACATATTGTTCGGCAGCCTCCACATAAGAACCTGTAAAACAGGATATAAGCATAATAACTACCAACAGTAAGGTTGTCTTTTTCATATAAATCACCCAAAATAAAAAACTCCCTGCTTTTGGCAAGGAGTAAAACACAACACAAAATCCCGCAGAACACCTGCATAAGAATGCAGTTATTTTGCAGATTATAACGGTTACTTTTCTTACCCAAAAGCCTTAAAACCAAAAACACTTCAAGTAATCTGGCTTAAACACACGGTTATCACAGTAATGGCAGTTGCATAGGAATTTCACCCTATTTCCCTTGATTTGTGTTTTTTATTTAATTTTACACTATTGTATCACATATAAATATAAAATTCAACACCAAGAAAAAAGGCAGTGCAAAACACACTGCCCCATAACATTCATTTATTGATTAAACAATACCCTGTGCCTGCATAGCGTCTGCAACCTTTTCAAAGCCTGCAATGTTAGCGCCTACAACATAGTTGCCCTCAAAGCCGTACTTTTTAGCTGCATCATCAAGGTTGTGGAAGATGTTTACCATAATATCCTTGAGTTTGCTGTCAACCTCTTCAAATGTCCAAGAAAGTCTTTCGCTGTTCTGTGACATTTCAAGAGCAGAAGTAGCAACACCGCCGGCATTAGCAGCCTTACCCGGAGCAAATAGCACGCCGTTCTCCTGGAGATACTTTGTAGCATCAAGAGTTGTTGGCATATTTGCACCCTCTGCAACTGCAAGACAGCCGTTGGCAACTAACTGCTTAGCGTCATCAAGGTCAAGTTCATTCTGTGTAGCACATGGAAGAGCAACATCACACTTAATTGACCATACGCCTCTGCCCTCATGATATTCAGCAGATGGACGAGCAGCAGCATATTCTGTAAGTCTTGCCCTCTTAACTTCTTTAACTTCCTGGAGAAGAGGAACATCAATGCCCTCTGGGTCATAAACCCAGCCTGTTGAGTCGGAAACAGTAACAACCTTAGCTCCTAACTGCTGAGCTTTCTGTGTAGCATAAATAGCAACATTACCGGAACCGGATACACATACTGTCTTACCTGCAATATCAATGTTGTTGCACTTGAGCATTTCCTCTGTAAGGTAGAGAAGGCCGTAACCTGTAGCCTCTGTTCTTGCAAGTGAACCACCGTAAGAAAGACCCTTACCTGTGAGTACGCCCTCATAAAGACCTTTAATTCTCTTGTACTGACCGTACATAAAGCCGATTTCTCTTGCTCCTGTACCAATATCACCGGCAGGTACATCTGTATCCGCACCAATGTGACGGCAAAGCTCTGTCATAAAGCTCTGGCAGAACGCCATAACTTCTCTGTCTGACTTACCCTTAGGGTCAAAGTCGGAACCGCCTTTACCGCCGCCGATTGGCAGACCTGTAAGGCTGTTCTTAAATATCTGTTCAAAACCAAGGAACTTAATTATACCAAGGTTTACTGATGGGTGAAGTCTTAAACCGCCCTTGTATGGTCCAATAGCAGAGTTAAACTGTACTCTGAAACCTCTGTTTACCTGAACCTGACCATTGTCGTCTACCCATGGTACACGGAACATAATCTGTCTTTCCGGTTCAGTAATTCTTTCAAGAAGAGCCTCTTTTCTAAACTTTTCTTCGTTAGCCTCTACAGCCGGTCTGAGGGATTCAAGAACTTCCTCAACTGCCTGTAAAAACTCCGGCTCAGATGCGTTCTTAGCCTTTACTTTTGCAAGCACTTCGTCAACATATGACATTTTAGATTCCTCCTAAAAATTAATTAATTGTTTTTGAATAAGCCGGATTACTATATGTAACAAACAGCTTTTTCATTTTATACCTACTCTCTTTGTATGACAGCAAAATTATTCTTTTACAGAAAATGAAAGTTTACCGAAAGGCAAAATCATTATTTATCCGTTTTTTTGAATAACTTACTTATCACCCAATGATAAGTATATCAGTCTTTTCTGAAATTTGCAAGTATTTTTATTTCATTTTCTACATTTCTTGAATATTTGTATATTTTGTCTAAATAAGTAGGAGAATTTTATAAGTGACTAAATTAACATTTACACTTTATCATTTTCCGATAACATAAAAAGGCCCTGACCAATAAAGTCAGAGCCTGTATAAAACTAAGTATTTTTAAATTTCGTCGTCAATAAAAAAGTGACAGAGTTCGTCGTCGTCTTCATCATAAAAATCAATATAGTTATTGCCGTATGAATATGTCTTGTACATTTCCTGGTCCTTCATTTCTCTGTCTTTCACAATATCACCACCTTAATTACAATTTGTTCTGCCCTCAAATCGTTTTGTGCATATTAAATACTATTTATGCACATTAATTTTGTTTTCTATTATAATTATATTACTTCATTTAAAATTAGTCAAGTTTTTTTTAATAAAAATTTTTAAAAAATAGAAGTGAGTTTTTCCCACTTCTGCTCCCAAAATTTAAAACTTTCAATAATATCAAATGCCTTATTACCCCTGTGCCCACAATGTATGGACACTTGCTCTTTTATTCCTCTTTCCTCCCTATAATAAAATTTCACTAACCTCTCATAATAATAGTATGAAAATACAAATTATTTTATGACAGTTATTTTTTATTTTCTTTTATCCGTAAAAATAACCGTCTTACCCTTGTCAGAAAAAACAGAATATTCTCCAATATTTTTAACCAGTACCCTGTTTTTATTTTCCGCCGTAAAACTGTTAATTGCCTCAATCGGATTATGCTCTATAGGACTGTTTTCTTCCTCAAAAGAATTATAACTTTCATATATATTGGCATCGGCAATATCCTCATCAAAAGAAGTTACAAGATAAAAACAATCTTCCACAAGGCTTATATCTATATCGCAGTTTACAAGTCTGCCAATATACTTTGGAGCGTCGTTTATAAAATGACCTGTTTTAAAATATCCTATGGACACTGTTAAATCTGACTTTACTGCAAATTCCGCAAAACCTGTGTCGCCATTAAGGCCTGAATTAATATCTACAGATATTGTATATGCAGGAGCTTTGTTAATCTTCTCAATTACTAATTGGCTGTTTCCCCTGGGTTTTCCTTGAAATCCCGTTCCGAAAATACAATCTACAATAACAGTATAACCTGTAAAGTCCGTATATTCATTACACAGGAAGTAGGGTATACCCTGTTCCATGCATTTGTCAAAATAATATTTTCCGTCACGGGAAAACTTCTCTTTTATGAGAAAAAGCTTTACATCTATATTTTTTTCCTTTAAAAGCAGGGCTAGCACATATCCGTCACCGGCATTGTTTCCGCTTCCGCAAACAATAGCCACTTTATTTGAGGTTTTAAAGTTATAGCTATTGAATACGCCTAAACCTGCCTTATACATAAGGTCCTTGCTTTCAATAAAATTTGCTATGGTGTAGGCGTCGCTTTTTCTCATATTTTCAACTGAAATAATCCGCTCCATAATATCACCAGTATTATTATATCAATAATTTATAAAAAGGTAAAGCAAATAAATTACTATTAATTTCAGCATAAGAAAATCTCCTATGGCGGCTTGCACCATAGGAGATTGTTAACACATACATATTATTCGTCGGGAAGTAGGCCTGCAATAAATTTCTGAATTGCTGTTGAATCCCTAATATTTACTTTTCCGTCTTTATTAAAATCTCCGGCGGCAATCTGTAATGTTGTAAGTTTAACTATTCTTGTAGAATACTTCTGAATAGTTGTTGCGTCCTGAACTGTAACATTTCCGTCAAGGTTAATATCACCTGCAATAGGCTCCTTAGCAGAATTACCCATTACTCTAATATTGTTTATTGCAATTTCTCCGCTTGTGGGAGCGTCGTCATAATTTCCTCCTGCAATAGTTACCTTTGATGTTGGTACTGCTCTGATTATTACATTTTCCGCACCATTACATTCCTGTGGAAGCTTAATGTCCTTGATGTACTCTGTCATAATCTTTCTGTTGTCGGCGGAAATAGTATAACTTGTGTTTTCAATATCATTAAAGCTGGTGCCGTCCAGACTGTATTGCAGTTTCCAGTTTGCCGGCGCCTTGTTGCTGCCTGCCATTTCCATTGAAAAGCTAAGGTCGGTATATTGTGTAGCGTCAAAGCTCACCTGTATGTATGGATTGTCGCCCCAAGGATTTTTACTTCCTGCTGACATAATGGGAACAATGGTATCGGAACCTACGCCGTACTCTGCAGCTGACCATTCAAGGGCCCTGTTTCCTATGCCGTCCATTGATAGTAATAAGTCTGCCTGGCCAAATGTTGCCTTATAACCGTTCTTATCTCCGTATTCTGTCAGTTTTTCCTCTGATATTTTACCGTAATTATCAAAGGCAAATTCTATCAAGGTACCCTCCTGAATTTCGTGTTCCTCAGGCATTGTGGTGCTTGGTGTTGTTGGGGAAACATCTGTGGGGTCAGTCGGCTTTGTCGGTTCTTTAGGCTCTATATATGAGTCTACAAACAGGTTTGAAAGATAGGAGGCACGGCTGTTTAGCCAGTCTACACAATAGTTGTAAACACCCTCAAAGGAATTAACATCGTACTCTGTGGCAACAGATGCCTGTCTAAATTCTTTTGCAGAATAATCAAAGAAACATTTATTAAGTGAACCATGATATGCAATCCACTGGGGTTCAGGATTAATAAGTCTGCCTGAAGCATAATTCATAGCGGCAGAATCCTTAATCAGCTGATAATATACATCTGAAGAATACATACTTCCTGTATTTATATTGGTCTTATTAAATATAAATTCAATAGCCGGTACAAAGCTCTCGTACCAAACCTCACTGATTCTCTTTTTAAGAAGTGTATTCTTATACATAAGGGAGGCAACATTATTCACATTTGATTTGCCGCCCTTTCGGGATACCCATTCACCTGTTGGCAGGGTATAATCTCTTACTCCAAGTCCGTTTAAATCACTGGAAACACCGATTGCGTTGCCAAGGGCATTATCATAGTCCCAGGGCGGGGAGGCAAAGAATCTGTACTTTCCGTCTTTATCCTGTTTGTAAACAAAGTAGAATGAGCTTACACCTACATCCCAGTTTTTGCCCAGCTCGTTAATTAAATAAATTTTTGCAAAGGAGTCGGGGTCAATTAAATCATAGAGGTTTGCAGAATTATTTTTAAGGGCTGTAAACATCTCCTCAAACTTCTCTGATATATACTGCCTTACTTCATTGTAGTACGGGTCTCCGTCAGCAAGCTCCGGAGAAACAACTATAATACTGTTATTTCCTGCTGTGAACCAGAAATCATCATAGTCTATACCGCTGTCAATCTTAAATGCAAAGGGAAAATCTGCTGCCAATTTTCCGTCAGGAGCAATATGGTCATCACCGGTCAAATCTCCGATAAGCTCGTCGTTGCCAACTTCAACCTTTTGACACATCTGATATGAGCCCATATACACTCCGTTAATATAGAAATCTGCAAATCTGCTCTGAGGACTGTATGGCAGACCTACCTGATTGCCAAGGTCATATAAAAATCTGTTTCTTGACAGCGAATCGTCCTGATAATTTGCACAAATAGAATACTTCTTTGTCTTATCCATACCAGAAATCTTCAGAGCTGAGTCATATGTAATATTAAAGGACTTCTTTGTCTTTCCCCAAGAAGTATTTCCTCTACCCTTTATCTTCTTAACAGGGGTATTTGTCAGAGTGCCGTCGCTCTCTGTAACTGCACCACTGCCGTTAGCCGTATTCGACTTATCCTGACAAAGGTATGTATACATATCCACACCGTTAAACTTAGAACTGTTATTTACATAAACCGCACACTCTGCGCCGCTTCTCATAATTTTCAGCTTTTCTGTGGACGAACCTGTATTTACAGTATATGTTTTTGAGGTGCTGTAATCCATTGTTACAACAGAGTTGGCAGGAATTTTCACATCTCCTACAGTAACCTCATTTTTAAAGGTGTTGTATACCTCAATGCTGTTTTTATCCGCAGATGAGGGTAAGAAAAAGTAGAAGTTTCCGTCCTCTTCTCTTTCCCACATTTCCCATGCCTCTGTGTCAGCACTGTTTCCCATAACCCCGTGAACATAGAGCTGGTTTGCCTGTGCATAGCTGAATTTTGAATCTCCTCCCGGCTGGGTGGTGGATGTATCCTCCTTTGATGAGGTTGTCTTTTCCTCTGTGGAACTTGTTACAGGTGCAGAGCCAAATACGCATACAGTTCCGTTGCCGTCAAAATCGGAAACCTTTACGCAGTTTTTACCTTCTTTAAACATTTCGTATGTAAGAAGGGGAGAATTATTCCAAAGTTTCTCTGTGTTGCCCCTCCAGAAACGCAGACACTTTGCACCTGCTGTTTCCTCTGTAAATGTATAACTATACTGATAGTCATTGATTTTGTCAGTAAGCATTACAGGGTTGTACTTTGTCTTGTCACAGCTTTCGATAACAACACTTCCTCCGTTATCGGCCCTTGTGTACTCTGTAAAGTTAATGTACTCAATAGCACTTGCTGTTGTCCAGTCAATAAAGTCCGAGCAATCAAAGTAGACTGTATCCCCTGCCTGAAAGCTGTCCGTATCCTCTGCAAAAACTGCACCGCTAATAACAAGTGTTGTAGCAATCATCAGTATTGCAAGAATAACTGAAAGGGATTTTTTAATCATTTATACTCCTCCTTTTAAATTATACTTTAACAATTATATTATACATTTTTATTCTTATATTGTTGTGAACAATTTGTAAATTTCTGCGTGCTGTTTAAAAATTTTTAAACAAGTTTTACAAATCTTATCCCCTCTGTGTATTTTCCTGTCATTTATAGACATAAAATTTTTATTATGCTATAATAAAGAACGGTGATATTATGAAAATCAGTAATATGAAAAATCTTGCAGACGCATTAAAGACAAAGGAAAAGGAAATTGAAGTCTATGGAGAAATTAATGACATTGTACTTAAAAGCGGTATAGCAAGTACATTGATTTTCTTTAGTTTCTCACTGTTCCTTTTGTCCATAACATCGTCAATAATATGCGCTGTATTTTATCTTATAATAACTTCAAAAATATTTCTGATTATGGGGGTTGTTGCCCTTTGCATAGCCATTTTTACTGTTACCCTTATCCTTACAATACGGATAATTCAGAAACCCTCAATACCCCTTGCCTTAAAACTTCATAAGTACCGACTTACAAAGAAAAACAACAGGATAATTTTAATAAACAAAGGAGCTGTAAAATAAACAGCTCCTTTTCTGTTACATATATTTGCTTGTGGCCTTGAGCCTTGCCATAGCTCTTGAAAGAGACGCCTTTGAGTTGTGATACTCAATAAGACTTTTCTTCTGGCGGAGAGCCTCCTCTGCTCTTCTTTTTGCCTCTCTTGCCCTGTTTGCGTCAATTTCTTCAGGAAATTCGCTGGTCTGCACAAGGAAAGTAACCTCGTTATTCATTACTTCAATAAATCCAAGGCCTGTAAAAATATTCACTTCTTCTCCGTCGGGTTTTGTGAACCTTGTCATACCCATGTCAGTAGCCATTAATATATTTTCGTGATTTGCCAAAATACCCTTTTCACCGTCAAAGGCAGGGATTGTCATTTTCTCACATTCTCCCTCATACACCACCTTATCTGACGCAAGGATTTTTAAACTAAATGTATTCATTATAAATCACCATTTAATATAAAATTATTCTTTAATATTCTTTGCCTTTGCAATAACATCTTCAAGACTGCCCACATTAAAGAATGCAGATTCAGGATACTGGTCCATTTCACCGTCAATAATAGCCTTAAATGAACGGATTGTATCCTTTAGCGGTACAAACTTGCCAGGTACGCCCGTAAATGTTTCTGCAACATGGAATGGTTGGGAAAGGAATTTCTGAATTTTTCTTGCACGGTATACCGTCTGCTTATCATCGTCAGACAGTTCCTCCATACCCAGAATAGCAATAATATCCTGTAGTTCCTTGTATTTCTGCAAATATTCCTGTACCTTACGAGCAGTTTCGTAATGCTCCTTGCCAACTACATCAGCCTCCAAAATTCTTGAAGTACTTTCAAGTGGGTCAATGGCAGGATAAATACCCTGTTCAACTATTTTTCTTGAAAGGACCGTTGTAGCATCAAGATGAGCAAAAGTGGTTGCCGGAGCAGGGTCCGTAAGGTCGTCGGCAGGAACATAAACAGCCTGGACCGATGTTACCGACCCATTTTTTGTGGAGGCTATTCTCTCCTGTAATTCACCCATTTCTGTTGCAAGGGTCGGCTGATAACCAACAGCAGAGGGCATTCTTCCCAAAAGGGCTGAAACCTCTGAACCTGCCTGTGTAAATCGGAAAATGTTATCCACAAAGAGTAGCACATTTTGATTCATTTTATCTCTGAAATATTCAGCCATTGTAAGGCCGGTTTCAGCAACTCTCATACGGGCTCCCGGTGGCTCGTTCATCTGGCCAAACACAAGGGCTGTCTTTTCAATAACACCGGATTCTGTCATCTCAACCCAAAGGTCGTTACCCTCTCTTGAACGCTCTCCCACACCGGTAAAAATTGAGTAACCGCCGTGTTCAGTGGCAATATTACGAATAAGCTCCTGAATAAGTACAGTCTTACCAACACCGGCGCCTCCAAAAAGACCGATTTTTCCTCCCTTTGCATATGGGGCAAGGAGGTCTATAGCCTTAATGCCGGTTTCAAGAATTTCCACAACGGGACTTTGTTCTTCAAAGGAGGGCGGGTCCCTGTGGATTTCCCAATGCTCCTCACCCTCAAGGCTTTCCCCTCCGTCAATGGTTTCACCGAGGGTATTAAAAAGTCTGCCAAGGGTTTTCTCTCCAACGGGAACTTTTATACCTGCCCCCGTTGCAGTAACCTCCATATTCCTTGAAAGACCCTCTGAAGATGCCATCATAATACATCTCACCTGGTTGCTGCCAATATGCTGGGCAACCTCCATAACTAATTTCTTACCGTCGTTCTCCACGGTAAGAGCGTCTTTAATTTCAGGAATGTAATCATTGTCAAACTGAACATCAACAACAGGCCCCATAACCTGAATAATTTTACCTTTGTTCATTGTCATTCATCCTTTCACACAAATGTGTAAAGTATCTTTTATATGGAATTTGTATAATATATTAGTTCTTATTTTTCTGAGCCTTAGCGCCGGAAATAACCTCTGTTATTTCTTGAGTAATAGCCGCCTGTCTTGCCCTGTTATACATAACAGATAAATCTTTGAGCATTTCCTTTGCGCTGTCGGACGCTGCCTGCATAGCCATCATTCTGGCATTCTGTTCGCTACAGTAGGACTCAACAAGTGCTCCGTATACATAGCCGGCAATAAAGTCAGGAATTACATTTTCAAAAACGGCCTTTGCAGATGGAAGAAGTGTTATGTTGTTTGTATTCCCGGTGAACTTAATATTATCGGACTGTTCCGTAAATGCACGCTTTCTTAGAGGGAGAAGTCTTTTCACCTTTGCGTCATAAGCTATAGGAGAAGTCATATGGGTGTAGACAATATATACCTCGTCAAGCTCCCTGCTGTCAAACATATGAACCATTTTTTCTGCAATTTTTCTTGCACGGTTAAGGCTTGGGTCCTGTGCCGTATACTGAAATTCCTCATCAACACAGGTATGCCTTTTCTCAAAAAAGTGTCGCCCTACCTGACCTACCACAAACAGCTTGTCGTTTTTCCAGCTTTCGTTGTCAATAATCTTCTCAGCCAGCTTAATTACATTGTGGTTGTATGCCCCTGCAAGGCCCTTATCCGCAGTAACAACAATAACACCCTTACGCTTTTCCGGTTGCCCTGCCTCGTCGTTTTCATTGTAAAAATATCTGTTCTCCACATTGGGAACCAGTTTAAGTACCTTTTTAATAGCGTTTTGCAGACTTACAAAGTATGGGTGAGAATTATCGTACTCTCTCCTTGCTTTTTTCAGCTTACTGGAAGAAATCATATACATAGCATTAGTGATTTTAAGGGTATCATTAATACTTTTAATTCTGCTTTGAATTTCTCTTGTATTAGCCATATAATAACCTTCTTACCGGAGTGTACCCTTGTAATCCTTAGTAACGGAAACAATTTTTTCTCTAAGCTCATCGGACAAAACCTTTTTCTCTTCAATCTCCCTGCCGATTTCCGGATAACTGTTGTCAAAATAATTAAGCAAATCCATTTGGAATGTTTTTATATCCGCAACATCAATATCAAGCATCAGCTTGCTTTCTGCAACAACCAAAGAGATAACCTGCTGATGAAGAGAAAGAGGATTGCACAGGGGCTGTTTAAGCATTTCCATAAGACCTTTACCAAACTGCAGTTGTTCCTTAGTTTCATCGTCAAGGTCAGAGGAGAACTGTGTGAACACTTCCATTTCTCTGTATTGAGCCAAGTCAATACGGATTGAGCCCGCCGCCTTTTTCATAGCTTTGGTCTGTGCTGCACCGCCAACTCGGGAAACGGAAAGACCCACATTAACGGCAGGTCGCATACCGGAGTTAAAAAGGTCGCTTTCAAGGAAAATCTGTCCGTCAGTAATAGAAATAACATTTGTCGGGATATACGCTGAAACATCGCCTGCCTGGGTTTCAATGATTGGAAGGGCAGTAATTGAGCCTCCTCCCAAATCATCGGAAAGTTTTGCCGAACGCTCAAGAAGTCTTGAGTGCAGGTAAAATACATCGCCGGGATATGCCTCACGGCCGGGCGAACGCTCAAGAAGAAGTGACATTGCACGGTATGCAACAGCGTGCTTACTTAAATCATCATATACAATAAGTACATCCTTGCCCTTATACATAAAGTACTCCGCAAGGGAAGTTCCTGCATATGGAGCAATATACTGAACCGGTGCAGGGTCGGAAGCTGTGGCAGAAACCACAATGGAATAGTCCATTGCACCGTTTTTCTCCAGAGTATTAACAACCCTTGCAACTGTTGAGGCTTTTTGACCAATAGCAACATAAATACAAATAACTCCGTTGCCTTTTTGGTTCAGCATTGCGTCGGTTGCAATAGATGTTTTGCCTGTCTGTCTGTCACCGATAATAAGCTCACGCTGGCCCCTGCCTATGGGAAACATTGAATCAATGGAAAGAATACCCGTTGACATTGGCTTATTGACAGATTTTCTTTCAACAATAGAGGGTGCCGGACACTCAACGGGACGGTAGCCGTCCTCCTTGATTTCTCCCTTGCCGTCAATGGGGGCACCAAGTGCGTTTACAACCCTGCCAAGAAAGGCCTCTCCAACAGGCACACCTGCCTTTTTATGGGTCCTTGTTACCTTTGCTCCCTCTTTAATACCTCTATCTTTATCAAAAAGGATTACACCGATGTCGTTTACCTTAATGTCCTGCACCATACCCTTAGCGCCGTTTTCAAATACTACAATTTCACCGTACATTGCACCTTCAATGCCATATATTCTTGCAATACCGTCGCTAAGAGAAATCACCTCACCGGTTTCCTTTTCACCTTTATCAAAATCAAAATTTGCTATTTCACTTTTTAGTATTGAAATAATTTCATCTGATCTTATAGCACTCATTTGAGTTACCTCCGGACTAATTTACGATTTAATGCGTCAATCCTGCCCTTAAAGCTCCTGTCATATTCTATGCCATTTGCATTAATAACAAAGCCGCCCATAAGCTCCGGCTTATGCACAAGATTGAGGTTCACTGTTTCTACACCAAGCCTTTTCTTTAAGAAGGACTTTAATTTTTCCTGCTGTTTATCTGTTGGCTTTGCAACATAATAAATGTCAGCATTTACAATTCCTTTTTCCCTGTTATAAATCCTTTTGTACTCATCAAATATATCATTAATAAGGTTTATTCTTCCCTTTTTACAAACGACCTTAATAAAACTTCTCATATCCTTAGGAAAAATCTTATCAATAACATTACATTTGTTTTTAAAGGGAACAACCGGACTTTCAAGGGCTTTTATGAGAACTGTATTTTCTTCAAAAATCTCCTCTGCCTCCCTTATGGAGTCAGTATTTATGGATAATTGGAAAAGAGCCGCAGCGTAGTTAATTACTACAGATGCCATACTACTAATCCTCCCCGTTAAGGAATTTATCAAAGTCAGATACATCTTCTTCAGATGTACTGTTTTTTACAACTTTTGTTGCCGCCACAAGGGCAAGACCTGCAATTTCACTTTCCAGCTTGGAAATTGTCTTATCGTATTCTGCCTGTGCATTCTTTTGTGCCTTTTCCACAATGTTCCTTGCCTCTTCATTGGCAGTTTCAAGGAGGTTTTCCCTCTGTTTTGCAGCATTTTTCTTTGCTGTATCTGTAATTTTAGCTGCTTCCTCCTTTGCCGACTGAATATTACCCTCATATTCATCTTTTAACTGCTCTGCCTCTTTTTTTGTCTTTGCAGCACTGTCAAAATCATCTTGTATCATCTGCTGGCGCTTATCCATTATATTTTTAATGGGTTTCAGGAGGAAGAACTTGATAATGAGAAAGAATATGAGAAGGTTAATAACCGTAAATAAAATATTCCAAAAATCTATACTTAACACTTTCTTCCCTCCTTACATTAAAAGAATTACTAATAAACCAATAACAAATCCGTAAATAGCTGTTGCCTCCGCAAGGGCAGAACCGAGAAGCAAAAGTTTTGAAATTTTGCCGTCTGCCTCCGGCTGTCTGGCAGCCGATATACAGGATTTTGATGTAGCCAAACCTATTCCAAAGCCTGCCCCTAAGCCGGTAAATACTGCTATACCTGCACCTACTGCAACTGTTGAGGCAAGGGCAGCAGCGTCTAACAGAAGAATAATAAGAAGTCCCACTACAAAGCCATATATAGCGGTGGCCTCTGAAAGTGCTGAACCAAGAAGTAAAAGTTTTGAAATCTTGCCGTCTGCACTTGGATTATGTGATACTGATGAACAGGCCCTGCTTGTAGATACACCAATACCTACGCCTGCACCTACACCTGCGAACACAGCCAAACCTGCACCGAATGAAAGGATTGGAGAAAATTCACCTGCACCCAGAAGAAGAATAATCAGAAGTCCTATTACAAATCCGTATATAGCTGTTGCTTCCGAAAGAGCTGAACCAAGAAGTAATAATTTTGAAATTTTGCCGTCCGCCTCCGGACATCTGCCTGCCGCTGTGCAGGATTTTGCTGTTGCAAGACCTATACCTATACCTGCGCCTATGCCTGTAAACACAGCAAGGCCCGCGCCTATAGCCATTTGAGGTACTGCATTTCCGCCCATAAGTAGGATAATCAAAAGACCTACTACAAATCCATATATAGCCGTTGCCTCCGAGAGAGCTGAACCAAGAAGTAATAATTTTGAAATTTTGCCGTCTGCATCGGGGCATTTTGCAACTGATTCACAAGCCTTGCTTGTTGCAAATCCAATTCCAAAACCTGCACCTATACCGGTAAGCACCGCTGTACCTGCACCGATAGACGCAGCCGCAACCGCCTCTGCCGGATTAAGAAGCAAAATAATAAGTAAACCTACAACAAAGCCGTAAATTGCTGTTGCCTCGGATAACGCCGCTCCGAGAAGTAATAATTTTGAAATCTTACCGTCAGATTCCGGACTATAGGCAACTGCCAAACAAGCCTTGCTTGTTGCCATACCTATTCCAAGTCCTGCACCTACGCCGGACAGTACTGCCACGCCGGCGCCCACTGTAAGTATTGGTGAAAATTCACCCTCGCCAACCAGTAAAATTATTAATAGGCCTATAACAAAACCGTAGATAGCAGTTGCCTCTGCAAGGGCTGAACCCAAAAGTAATAGTTTTGAAATTTTGCCGTCGGCTTCAGGGCACTTTGACACCGCCTCACAGGCACTTGATGTTGCCTTGCCTATGCCAAGCCCTGCACCTATGCCGGTAAATACCGCAACGCCGGCGCCTACTGCAATTCCGGGAGAAACCGAGGAGGAGTCCCCAAGAAGTAGTACAATCAGCAATCCCACAACAAATCCATATATAGCCGTAGCCTCTGCAAGGGCTGAACCCAAGAGAAGTATCTTTGAAATTTTACCGTCTGCATCGGGGCATTTGGCTACGGATTCACAGGCCTTTGATGTTGCCATACCTATTCCTATTCCTGCCCCTGCGCCTGTAAGAACAGCAACGCCTGCACCCACTGCCACGATAGTAATGTTTGTATCAGGTTTCAGCAGGAGGATTATAAGAAGTCCTACAACAAAGCCATAAATAGCAGTTGCCTCTGCAAGAGCCGAACCTAAGAGAAGCAGTTTTGAAATCTTACCGTCTGCCTCCGGCTGTCTTGCCACAGCCTGGGTAGCCTTGCTGGTAGCCAAACCAATGCCTACGCCGGCGCCAATGCCGGCAAAAACAGCAATACCTGCGCCAATGGCCAGTAAAGTTAACATAGTTTAAAACACTCCCTAACTATATCTAAATTAAGTGATTAACAGATATAAACTAATCCTCAAGCCCCTCTTTAATAAACAGGGAAGTTAAGAATACAAATACATATGCTTGAATTAATCCGTCAAAAAAGTCAAAATAAAGACTGAATGCCACCGGTACAACAACAGGTACAACACATTCAATAAGCGTCATAACAACAAATGCGCCCAGAACATTACCAAAAAGTCGCATACACAGCGAAAGCGGTCTTATACCTATTTCCAAAATGTTAAAAGGCAGCATAATGGGGGTTGGTTCCATAAAGCCTTTAAGAAATCTTTTAGGTCTTTTCTTTATTAGAGTTGCACCCTCAATGAGTATAATACTCATAAGCGCAAGGGCTATTGTCACATTCAAATCCTTTGTCGGGGATTTAAAACCAAAAACACCAATAATGTTGCTGAAACCTATATATATGAGGACGGAAATAAGGTAGGGAACATATATTGACCCTTCCTTGCCAATCATTCCTCCAACAAACTTATAAAGCCAGTCAACACAAAATTCCAGAAATACCTGCTTACGACCCGGGTTCTTCACCTTTAAGTTTCGGACCAGTATAAGGCAGAGTGCCAAAAATACGCCCATAACTATCCAAGTTACTACCACAGATTCATACACAGGAATACCCCCGAATATGGGAATATTAAAAACCTCTTCACAGTTCATTTCTTCCTGTATAGTTTCTGCTATACCACCCATAAAGTCGCCTCCTTTGTTCTGATTTTTCTCAAACACTACACAAAAAACAGTATAGTAACCGAGAGTAATGTACTCTAATATTATCCAACTTTAAGTGGGTTTTGTCAACAAGACAACTATAATTTTATAACATATTACAAATTAAGGAATAATAATAAAAATTTTTTGGGATTTTATTTTACTTTTTGCAACAATCAAATAGATAAACTGCAAAAATATGTTTATCTATGCTTATATGCGAAAATATCTACAGTTTTTTGCAAACTTCAAATGCTGATATTGCATTTTTATCTTTTAACAAAATATTTTTTAAACAAAAGGTCACTATGGATAGTCCACAGTGACCTTTTAATTCTAATTATACGCCTAAGATTTCCGGTATTTTTTTCATCCAGCTGCTTATTTCAATATGTTCCGGACAGATGGACTCGCACCATCTGCAACCAATACACGCCGTTGCCTCACCGCCGATAAGAGCCACACTGCCCTTATAAAAATCTCTTGCCAATTCTATATCATTATAAACCGAATACTTGTTAATTGCATTAAAATTTCTTGCAATCTGCACATGCTGGGGACATCGCCCGCAGAAGTTACATCCGGTACAAGGAACCATCCTTGCATTAATGTAAGTTTGCTGGGCCTTTTTAATACCCATAATCCTTTTACCGCTTAACATACCTATTGAAGATACATTTGCATAATTTAAATTTTCTTCTAAGTCCTCATATCTTCCCATATCGGAAAGAACACAGCTGACCCCTTCCTTGTCCCAGAGATACTGCATTGCTATTTCAACAGGCTTTGCACAGATTTCATCAAATACCGCCTGAGTCTTTTTAGGAACATTTGCAAGGTAGCCGTTTCTAAGGGGTTCCATAATATTTACTGCCATACCCTTATTCTTGGCATAGATAAGGCCGTCAAGACCTGCCTGATACTGTTCGTCAATATAATTAAGGTGTATCTGACAGAAATCCCATTCGTTCCAGTAGTCACAAATCCACTTGAACATATTAATATCATCATTAAAAGAAAAACCTATGTATCTTACCTTACCGCTCTTCTTTGCGTCAAAAAGGTGTTTAAGCACATTGTAGCGGATTACCCTGTTGTCCCAAAGATTTGCGTCCAAAGAGTGGAGCAAATAAAAATCTATATGGTCAGTTTGAAGTCTTGAAAGCTGTTCGTTAAGGTATCGGTCAAAATCATATTCGCTGTTAATTGCCCATACCGGAGATTTTGTTGCAAGAAAAACCTTATCCCTGTATCCCCCGGCAAGGGCACGGCCTGTAACAACCTCTGACATACCGTTGTAGTATGAATATGCGGTGTCAATATAATTAATGCCACTATCTATTGCTTTTCTCATAAGCTCAATGGCAAAAGGCTCATCAATGTCATTTGTGCCGGGATATACAGGCAGGCGCATTGTGCCAAATCCAAGTGCGGAAACCTTTAGTCCCGTCTTACCAAAATCTCTGTAGCGCATAGCTTCGACTTCCTATTACAATTTATTGTCATACATTCTATCATAAAAAACATCTTTTTACAAGTATAAATTGTTATTTAGAAGTTATTAATAATCAAAAGATAAAAAAATGTTCATTATTAAACCAGATGAACATCAACCTGATTATATGGAATACTTATACCCTCATTTCTAAGTGCCGTCATTATTTTTTCCAGCATATCATGATAAACAATCCAGTAGTCGTCATTCTTTGTCCACACCCTTACAACAAAATCCATAGAACTGTCAGAAAGCTGATTTACCCTTACAAATGGAGGCTCAGGTTCTGTAAGAACATTATCAATAGACAAAACTGTCCTTGTTATAATTTCCTTAGCAAGCAAAATATCACAACCATAGCTTACAGGAACAGTCACATCCACCCTGCGATAGGGTGTGCTTGAAAAGTTGACTACCTCCTTTGCAGAGATAACACTATTGGGTATCATAATGGTCCTGTGGTCAAAGGTGCAAATTTTTGTGTGAATAAGGTCAATCTGCACCACAGTACCCATCTCACCGTCAATCTCAATTAAATCTCCTGTTACAAAGGGCCTTGAAAACAAAAGAATAATTCCGCAGGCAATATTTGAAAGACTGTCCTTTAAGGCAAGGGCTATTGCAGCAACCGCCGCAGAGAAACAGGCAAGTATTCCTGTTGTGGATATACCAATCTGACTCAAAGCACTTATTACTATAATAATATAACAGGCTATTTTAATTGCGTTGAGGAAAAACTTTTCAAGAGAAAAGTCCATCTTTCCCTTATCCATACCCTTTTTAAACAGTTTAAGGACAAGTTTTGTAATAAAGAAACCTGCAATACATATAACTACAGCCACCATAATGTTTGGGAAAATATCAACTGCAAAGTCCAAAAATAATTGTAAATATCTGTCCATACACGCCTCTTATTATACCAACTATAAACTTCATATCATTTTTTAATTACAATATTAATTTAAGTTTATGGGCAAATTATACACCAAAAATACTTTTTTGTAAACGAAAATAAAAAGGGCAGAATTTCTCTGCCCAAATATACTAATATATTACCTCTGTTGAACGGCCTTCCACCTCTATATCATACTGTTTACCCCTGTAGTTTACAGAAAAGCGGTATGGGGATTCGTCAGTATTTACAAATACAAGGGCTGTATCATCCTCTGCATTTCTGGCAAATACCCAATGGAGGCAGTCCGCCATAACCTGTTCATAGTCCCCGTATTTAAGAGCTTTGCTGTTACTTCTTATTTCTGCCAGTTTACTAATGTGGTGAATCAAATCCTCATTTTCAATGGGAATATTATAAACATCAACTGTTGGCCTGAGGGCAATATCTCCGCCATTATGTTTATCACCCTTAATTCCCCACTCACTTCCATAGTATATGGAGGGTACACCGGGAAGTGTGTAAATAATTGAATAGCAGTTAAATAAATCTTTAGGGTCGTTAATCATAGAGGCAACCCTGTTTACATCGTGGTTATCAAGAAAGTTATAGAGAAGTTTGCCCTTGTAAAGTCCCCATTCCTTGTTAAATTCTCTGTTTACATTAAAGCTAATGTCACACAAATTCTTGCAGTTGAGGCTGTTGTATATACCTTTAAAAAGTGCATAGTTTGTAACAGAGTCCAGCAAATCCGGCTGTAGCCAACGGGTGTATTCCCCTCTTGTGATTTCACCCATAAGCCAAAAGTCACTCTTTTTTGCTGTTGTTCTCTGTTTCAGTTCCCTGAAAAACTGTAAATCAATGCAATCAGCGGCGTCAAGTCTAATACCGTCAATATCCCACTCATCAATCCACATTTCAACTGCGTCCAAAAGATAATTCCTTACATCGGGGTTCTGCATATTCAGCTTTACAAGAAGCTCGTGACCCTCCCAGCAGTCATAGTGAAAGTTGTCATTATAACTGTTGTTACTGTCAAATGTAAGTCCGCTAATCCAAGAACAGTAGGGTGAACCCTCCCTGTGTTTTCTAACTTCCTCAAATGCCCAAAAGCGTCTGCCAACGTGATTGAAAACACCGTCCAGGACAATCTTAATATCGTTTTTATGAAGGGCCTCTGCCACCTTCGAGAAATCCTCATTTGTACCCAGTCTGCTGTCTATGAGCCTGTAGTCTGTTGTATCATAACCGTGGGTTGCGCTTTGAAAAATCGGCCCAATATACAGTGCATTTATGCCAAGTTTCTTTAGGTGGGGGATATAGTCAATTAATTCAAGAATTTTATTTGAAGCATTATCTCCCCCTTTGTTTTCCATTTCACACCCAAAAAATCCCAAGGGATAGATGTGATAAAACATTGATTCATTAATCCATTTTGTTTCCATTTTGTTCTCCTGTAAACCGTTAGTTTTTCTTGCCTAAATCACCGCCCCATTATACCAAAACACACAATATTTTGTCAACAAAAAAGGTTATTACTAAGAAAATTTTATAAATATTTACAAATAAAATATTGCTATATTTCATTACATATGATAATATTATATCACCAATTAAAAAGGGGGTATTTATATGAAAAAAATGTTAGCGATGTTACTAATTATGATTGTCCCGCTTTTAATATTTGCGGGGTGTGGCTCAGACAAAGACCCGAGTGAAATTATTCAGGGTTATAAGGACAGCCAAACCTACTCCGATGGTGAAGAGGGAAGCAAACAGGAATTTGGAAAATATATTTATGACGAAAGCTTTGACAGTAAGTTTCAGGAAAATGAGGACTACCAAAAGGTTTCCAAAAATAATATAAAGGAAATTAAAGGATATGTAAAAAACTTTGACAGTTGGGCAAAGTTAAGTACATTCAGTAAAGATTATGATTTCGGCGAAAACCATGTGACAGAGGGCGACTGTTATACGATTGTCGACAAAGTAGTAAGCAACGACAGTATCGGCGTTCGCAAGCAGAGAACTGTTTACAAGATGTATTCAATCTACTACTACGACATTGAAAGCCATAATCTCTACCACATATTTATTGATATAACAAGCTGATAAGCATAAGGGCTGTATATATAGTATACAGTCCTTTTTATTTTGCTTTGTAGGTTTAATATTGATTAAAGTGGGCAGAATATTAGAGTATTCATAAAAAAGGAGCAAAATTATGGTAAGGATAATTACGGATTCTGCGTCGGACTTTGAGCCACTTGAACTACAACTTTTAAATGTAGAATGTGTCCCAATGACAATTAACTTTGGGGATGTTACCTACAAGGAAAATATTAATCTTACAAAGAGAATGTTTTATAATCTTCTGAAAACACATTCCCAAACCCCAAAAACTTCACAGCCCTCTCCTGAATGTTTTGAAAAAATCTTTAAAGAGGCTGAAAAAAAGGGAGATGAGGTTGTTGCAATCCTCATTTCCTCAAAAATCAGCGGAACCTATCAATGCGGAAAGTATGTAAGCTCCGGATTTAAAAATAAGATATATATTATTGACAGCCTTAGCGCCTCAGCGGGAGAAAGACTTTTGGTGGAAGAGGCTGTAAGAATGAGAAACAAAGGATACGGCGCTAAAGAAATTGTAAAACATATAGAAAATGTTAAAGAGAAAATGCGCCTTTACGCCGTTGTTGAATCCGGCGATTTTCTAAAAAAAGGTGGCAGACTGCCTCACTCTGCCCACAAAATAAATAACATAAAAAACATTAAACCTGTTATAGAAATGGAAAACGGAACTATAAAACTCCTCCATAAATCCCTTGGTTCCCAAAGGGGTATTCAATATATGATAAATCAGCTCCATAAGGCAAAACCCGATTTGGAATACCCTTTCCACATTATGTACGCACACAACCACAATGTGGGGGTAGAGGTTAAAAAAGCCCTTTTGGAAAGGGGATACCCTATGTCGGACCATTGTCTTGTAAATGTCGGAGCAGTAATCGGCAGTCATATCGGTAAAAACTCCTGCGGAATTGTATATGTTGAAAAGTAGAAAAGCACCCTCAACAATTAACTGTTGAGGGTGTTCTCTAATATTAAAGGATTATTTTTTAAAGCTGCAGCCGCCACAGCTGCCACAGTCGCAGCCACAGCCACAGGAGGATTTCCCCTGCTTTTTGCCTTTTATTCTAAAAAAAATTATAAGAAAGCATATAGCTATAATCACCAGTGCCACTATAATTGTACCGATGTTCTCTGCAAGAAAATCTAACATAATATTTCCCCCTGCATCTTTATTTTTCAAAGGAAAGCTTTCTTGTAAGCCTGTTTACCTCTTTATAAGGTCTAACCAACATATAAATCATAAATGCAAGTACAATAAATGCAAAAATCAGGGCAATAATATTAAATTCACCAATAAAAAGTCCCCCAATCTGATTTACAATAATTGCAACTGCATAGGCAAATGCACACTGATATGCCACCGCAAATAATGTCCACTTTCCATTGTTCATCTCCCTCTTCATAGCACCGATTGCCGCAAAACACGGAGCGCACAGGAGATTAAAGATTAGGAATGAAATACCGCTGATTACTGTAAAGTGTTCACCGATATTTACCGCACCGCCGTAAAGGATACCCATTGTGCCGACAATATTTTCCTTGGCAACAAGACCTGTAATAGAGGCAACCGCCGCCTGCCAGTTACCCCAGCCTAGGGGAGCAAAAATCCAACTTATTGCACTTCCTATATATGCAAGAATACTGTTGTCAATCTGTTCTTCGGAAAGCATTTGGAATGAGCCGTCAACCCAACCGAAGAAAGATGTAAACCAAACAAGAATAGTAGAAAGAAGAATAATTGTACCCGCTTTCTTAATAAAGGACCAACCTCTCTCCCACATTGAACGCAGGACATTACCTACTGTCGGGAGATGATATGCGGGAAGTTCCATAACAAACGGTGCAGGGTCTCCTGCAAACAGCCTTGTCTTTTTAAGCATAATACCGGAAACGATAATTGCAAAAACACCGAGGAAGTAAGCCCCAACGGAAACAAACGACGCCGCTGTACTATTTCCTGCAAAGAGAGCCCCTGCCATCATGGCAATAAAGGGAGTCTTGGCTCCGCAGGGAATAAATGTTGTTGTCATAATTGTCATACGGCGGTCACGCTCATTTTCTATGGTTCGTGATGCCATAATACCGGGTACGCCACATCCCATACCAACCAGCATTGGAATAAAAGACTTGCCGGACAAACCGAACTTTCGGAAAATTCTGTCCATTACAAATGCAATACGAGCCATATAACCGCAGGACTCAAGAATAGCAAGTAGAATAAACAGTACGAACATCTGGGGAACAAAACCAAGCACTGCGCCAACACCTGCCACAATGCCGTCAACTACAAGGTCATGTAACCAGTCTGCACAGCCAATGGACTGAAGTCCGCCTGAAATCATATCCGGAATACTGGGAACAAACACGCCGTAGTCTGTTGGGTCAGGCTCCGTAAAACCCTTTTCTTCAAAGAAAGTCTTTGCCTCAACATATGTCATACCGCAGGTTTCTTCCGGGTCGGCGCCGGCAGGTATGCTATCGTAGTAAACATTAATATTGTAGTCGATAAGGGTTTCTTCATCAGTTTTTGTGTATGTAACCACTTTATCAGTCGGCTCAAAGCTGTTCATAGCCTTTAGGGTCTTATCCCCGTCCACTTCGTCCTCATCGTTGGTTTTAATACCCACAAATGCGTCAACTGCATCTATTGCATTGGCATAATTGTCCGCCGCTTCTTCATAACTGCTTTGACCTATTCCGAATAGATGAAAACCATCTCCAAACAGGTTGTCATTTGTCCAGTCCGTACACCAAGCACCCACCGTTGACATTGCTATGTAGTAAACAAGGAACATAATTACAGCAAAAATCGGAAGAGCCGCAAATCTGTTTGTTACCACCCTGTCAATTTTGTCCGAGGTGGAAAGTTTACCCCTGTTCTTTTTCTTGTAACAGGTCTTAATAATTTCACCAATATATATGTATCTTTCGTTTGTAATAATACTTTCAGAATCATCATCAAACTTATTTTCTGTTTTCTGAATATCCTGTTCAATGTGTTTCAATACCTTTTCGGGAATATTCAGCTTTTCAATGGCTTTTTCGTCCCTTTCAAAAATTTTAATGGCATACCATCTCTGCTGTTCCTCGGGCATTTCGTGAATAGCAGCCTCCTCAATGTGGGCAATAGTATGCTCAACCTCCCCCGAAAATCTATGGGCAGGAACAGACGCCTTGTTTTTGGCAACCTCAACGGCCACTTCAACAGCCTCATCAATTCCCTTATTTTTCAGAGCGGAAATTTCCACCACCTTACAGCCCAGTTCACTTGAAAGCTGCTCAATATTGATATTGTCACCGTTTTTGTTGACAATATCAATCATATTGATAGCCACAACAACCGGAATACCCAGTTCAATAAGCTGTGTTGTAAGGTAAAGGTTTCTCTCAAGGTTTGTACCGTCAACAATATTAAGAATAGCGTCAGGTCTTTCCCCTATTAAATAATTTCTTGCAACAACTTCTTCCAAAGTATATGGGGAAAGTGAATATATACCGGGTAGGTCTGTAATGGTGATATCCTTGTTCCTCTTTAACTTACCCTCTTTTTTCTCAACAGTTACACCCGGCCAGTTACCCACAAACTGGTTTGAACCTGTCAGGGCGTTAAACAGGGTGGTTTTACCACAGTTAGGGTTGCCTGCAAGGGCAATACGCAAATTCATAACAATTCCTCTCTTTCTTTATAATCACAGTAAGCATCAGCTAACTTTAAACCTTAAAAAACAGGGCTTTCGCCCGTTCTTTAAAGGCAGATTATTCCACCTCAATCATTTCTGCATCAGCCTTTCTTAGCGAAAGCTCATAACCTCTTACAGTTATCTCCACAGGGTCCCCCAGGGGTGCAACCTTACGAATATAAATATCAACGCCTTTTGTAATACCCATATCCATAATTCTGCGCTTTATAGCTCCCTCGCCATTAAGTTTTTTTACTTTTACGGTTTCACCTATTTTTACATCTCTAAGAGTTTTCATATCTTCCCTCCATCTAAATTATATTTTTAAATCATAATCTTTTTTGCCATTTCTTCGCTGATAGCAACCCTTGTTTCCTTTACATTGACAATAACATTGCCGCCAACCATAGAGATTACCTTGACCTCCCCGCCAACGACAAATCCTAAATTTTCAAGGTGCTTTTTCACCTCCGGCTTTCCGCCTATTCTCTTTATAATGTTGCTTTCCCCAACATCTGCAAATGTAAGTGGTAACATAATCTTTCCTCGTTAATCTATATGATTGTTTATTTATATTTATGAAATTAAAATTAGCATTAGCTAACTTCCCCACAAAAATATTTGGTTAGTATCAGCTAACCGAATACATTATATTATTTTTTTCCGGAAATGTCAACACTATTTTTAAAAAAATTTTTTCTAATATCTTGACTAACTTTAAATTCACGGTATACCCGGCTTATTAAAGATAAGTAATACAAAAAATAATTTATGAACAAACAGTAAAAATTAAACTCTGCCATAAATTTTAAACTCCTCTTATGTTGCGCGCCATTTTGTTTTGTGATATAATCATAAAAGGATTTAGAAAGGTAGAAACATATGTACAAGTTTGCTATTTGTGACGACGACGCCGAATTTTGCAAGGATTTCGGGCACGCCTTAAAAAATATTTTATTAAAAAAAGAAGTATTGTACAGTTTAAAATGTTTTTATAGCAGCGACTCTTTTTTAACTTCACTTAAATCCGGAGAAGAATTTGATTTAATTTTTCTGGATGTTAAGTTTGGGAACGAAAACGGGATAAACCTTGCTAAAATTCTACGCAAAGAGCAATATAATTCAGATATTGTATTCATTACCGGATATGAGGAATATGCGGTTGACAGTTATGATGTTGAACCACTGCATTATATACTTAAATCCAGAGATTTGAGCAAATTGGAAACAGCACTCCAGCGTTTTTTAAATAAAAACAACCCTGTAACAATCAGTCTTAAAACCTCAAGAGGTATGTCTATCATTAATATTTCAAACATTTTGTGCTTTGAAATTTTTAGCCACGATATTATCATACATATGGTAGACGGAAAAAAGGAAACCTGCCACGGTACACTAAAGCAGGTAGAACAGGATTTGCCTCCAATGTGTTTTGTCAGACCGCACAGAAGTTATTTAGTGAATTTGGACTGCATTTCAAAAATAGAGTGCCATAGCATACATCTGGAAAACGGAATGTCTGTTCCCCTTAGTAAGTCAATGTATAACAAAATCCAGCTCATACTAATGGAGCATCTCGGTAAAAAAAATATGTTTATATAAAGAAAGCCGTACGACAAATAAGCGTACGGCTTTAATTTATAAATATCACTCTGTTTCGTTTGAATTTTTTGTAAGACATAAGGTACTCATAACGGAAAACGATGAAGATTTCCTTTCAACTTTAAGAACACCGTTATATTTTTTTGCAATTTTCTCCATATTTTCAATGCCAAAACTATGCCGTTTTTCATTGTTTTTATCCTCCTGCTCACAGCAACTGTTTTCACAGCCTATAAACAGGAAATTACCGTTAAGTCCAATATTAATATTAATATATTTTTCCTTGTCTGCCTCAACTTTTTCACAGGCCTTGACAGCATTTTCAAGCATATTGGTAATAAAAACACAAAGGTCATTGTCGGCAATAGAAATACTTTTCGGAATATTAAAGCGGTATCTCACCTTTACTCCGTGGGCCTTGGCCCTGTCAAGATAAGTACCGGCCAGCACATTTATCATCATATTCTGACTGTATCTTCCGCATGGTATTTCGTCCAGCTCCTCTTCAAGTGATGCAAGATACTCCTGGGCTCTGCTGATATTCTTGTTTCTTATCATACCGCTTAAAGCCAAAATATGATGTCGCATCTCATGACGGGCAGCACTGGTGGCATTTTCCGACTCAACCATTCGGTGATAGCTTTCCATTGACATTCTGTTCCGTTCCTTAAGTACACTTATGGACTCGTGGGTATGCAATGTTCTTTTAATAAATTCAATAATAAGAATTATAACCGCTGTAATAGCAAAAATTTCGGAAATAATGTCTACAATTAAAGTGTATGAACCATCATTAATAGCATATGTCATACTTGAAAGAAAATAGGATATATCTCCGTTCCACCATATTTTCAATTCGTATAAGAGCCGTAAAAAAATTACGATAAGGGTAATTATAACATATACCTTGCTGACCTTTATTTTTTCCTTTTTCTTTCTGCGCAATAACAGCTCAATTACCACCAGCACAAGTGTAGAAGAAAAGACTAAAATCTCTTCCAATCCACCTATGCCGGCAAGCCTGTATTCTACAAGCTCCGTATTCCAGAATATTTGGGACACTTCATATATAAACCATATTATTGTGAGTCCTGAAAGAACATATTTCCTCCAGCCTGTAAGACAGGACGCTACATACAGAAAAAGGGGAACAGGATAAATCCATGCCAGGAAAGATAAATCCATATATTTTGTTAAAATGCTGTATGTACCCGGCAGCGACATATATGATTCATCGATAAATAGCAGTACAAAAAAGAAAGTAATAAACAAAATTCTCCAGTTAGGCTTTCCGTTTGAAATATCCAAAACAAAAATTATAGTTGTAAGAATGGCAAGAATTGCAGACAGCGTCATTATAGCCACAGGCAAAACAGAGTGAACTGCTGTCTGGGCGTTTTCAGTATCATAACTGTTTAAACAAATATATGTAGGTGAAATAATCTGAGCCTTTTTTGAATAGTATGAAATAACGGAAACCGTTTTCCCTACATAGTCATCAGGCAAAGAAATACGCACAATTTCTCCTCCCCTTTCACTAAAGGGAAGTTTTGGAGAATTTTTTCATCAATTATCATATATCCTGCTTTATTTCTTTCGCCTCTGCCAAAGCTGGAATAGGATATCTCACCATCAACAAATATCTCTACCCCTAAAGTTTCAGGGTTAATAATAGTAACTTCAATGTCCGGACCATCAATATCCACAGGAGTCATAACCCTTGTCATCTTTACAGCGTCAGCATGGCCTCCTTTTATTATAGTTCCGTACTCTTCATTAAATTCAGCCTCAGTCTTTGTAACAACACCATCATTTAATTTTTCATATGTCCAGCCGAATGTTTGATTTACGCTATCCATCAATGGAATCATCTTCATATTGCTTTTGCACAACAGTGAATATATAACTAATACAAAAATAACCGTAAGTACAATAATAGCTGAACCAATAACATATAAATGTTTTTTCCCTTTTTTCATAGTCTCACAACCCTATGTTTCTATTTTCCTTAAAATAAAGACTATAAATTATTTTTCTTAGCAAAAATTTTAACAATTCTAAAAATTTTTATATTCTCAAAATTCAGGCATTGTAAAAGTCTTTGTTAAAGTTGTTGATTAAAGTTTTATAAGCCTTTTTACCTATCTCCGGATACATTTCGGGGAATGGATTTACCTCAACAACAACATACTCCCCCTGACCGAAAAGCAAATTTATTCCCAAAAGCGGCAGGTCAAATAGGGAGGCAATTTTTTCGCAGAATTTCTCTGTATCATCGTCAATGGGACAACCATTTGTTGAACCGCCATAATAAACATTAGACCGAAATTCATCAGGATTATCAGAGTTACGTATTGCAGAATAATACAACTTTCCGTATAACATAACTACACGCATATCTTTGCCAAATGAGGTTGATATATATTCCTGAGCCATATGTGCCACACCGTAGGTCTGTTTTGAGATATAGGCGTCAAGCTCCTTTTCGTTATTTATCAGCTTTACATCCTTGCCGTCAGTACTGTTATCCGGTTTCATAACAAAAGGATAGTCAAATTGTTCCAGTATGGAGGCTTTGTTGGGGTGACTAAAAAGCACCATTGTTTTGGGCACCCTTATTCCGTTTTTGGAAAGCCTGCGATATGTGGCTATTTTACTCCGTGCTACAATAACTTCATCAAGGTTAATTGCACATTTTACGCCTGCGTCTACCAAAAGTTTCTCAAGGGAAAATGTGTTGGTATTGCTTACTGCAGGCCAAAACATATCAGGCAGTTCAAGTTTCTTTCCTCTGAAATAAACTTTAAGCTCTCCCTCTCCGTCCACAAGTGCATTAACATAGTCAATAGGTATTTTTTTGAAACCCGGCATGGCTTCAACAAGAAATTTTTCTCCTATCCATCCCAGCAAATCATCTATGCTTGACAGTAAGCACCATAACTTCATTACACTACCTCTTTATACCTTTCTATTAACTGCACTAAATAATTTTGTGCCGAATACAGTTTTATGTATAGAAATTTTTTAACATTGTAATTATATTAATTACCATAAATGTAGTCAATATAAGATACACAAATGGTATAATTTTTAGCGTAAAAAGTTTCTGTGCCAGTTCCTTATTATTAAAATAAAAGTCACAACTTTGTTTCAATGAAACAGTTGTGACTTTTCATGTAATCTAATTTTTTTCCTTTGCCTAATTTTTTTGCTTTTGCTTTGAAACTTTTAGGGATTCAATCTTAGAAAAACACAAGGGGTAAATTACCATAAGCACTATCAGCTCAAAAAATGTGAGAATGAAACTTATCCAAGAGGAGCTTACCATTTCTGTTAATGCCGGCATTAATGCATTTTCATATAGTATAATTAACAGAACGCCCACACAGCACCTTGTAACTTTTTGAATGGCAGATACATCAAGTGAAAACTTAACAAATCTTCTCTCGATAAACCAGGCTATTGTTACCCCCAAAAATCTTCCGGCATCTTTAAAGCCGTCTTTCATCATTTTATTAGGGTCAACCAAAAGTTCACCATTAGCGTAATCCATAGGATATGATTTCACTGAAATATAAACTAAAAATAAAGCGGTAAATATTAAGCCAATACAGGGTATTATGTAATCTCTTTTTGAATTTTTATTAATCCATTCCCAAACCTTTGGACCTATAAAGACTACAACTATGCCAAGAAAAGCACCAACCAATACATCCTGCGGGGTATGAACTCCTATATAATTCCTTGAAAACATAGTGAGCAATATCATAAATCCCATAAAAATACACAGAGGTTTATATTTTCTGTATCGTTCAAGCACTGTGCCGTAATTGGCAGAGGCCGTCACGCTGTGTCCGCTTGGGAAAGAATATCCCGACGCTGTTTCTACCGGAACAATCTTATTACAGCGTATCCATGGTCTGTATACGCAAAAGGTTAGCTTTAGCGCCTGCATAAAAAATCTGGAAAATCCTATATTAAGAAACAAAAAAACTTCCGTTTTTCTTATCCACAGCCCAGAACATTATACATGCCAGCATCCAAATAAAAATGCCATATGACAGGTCACTTATCTGAACAAAAAAATCATTAAAAACTCCGCTGATAGATTCCCTAAAATCCTGTAGGAACAGTAAATATTGCATATCCATAAAATTCCTCCTTCAAAGGCATTATACACAACATCAAAAAGTAATACAAGTAATTTTTACTCTAAAAAACAAAAAATCTGAAAAAATATTCATAAAATCTGTTATTTATTGTAAAAAAGAAATTACTATGATAAAATATTCTTATATAAATCATTTTATGAGAGGATGATAAAATGAAACAAAAGAATATGGATATGCTAAATGGCAGTATCGCAAATAAAATCCTGCTGTTTGCACTTCCTTTGGCAGCTACAGGAATGTTGCAGCAGCTTTTTAATGCGGCGGACATTGCAGTAGTGGGGCAGTATGTGGGTGCCAATGCCATGGCGGCAGTTGGAAGTAACAGCCCTATTATTGGTTTACTTGTCAACGGTTTTGTAGGTATTGCCCTGGGTGCAAATGTTGTAATATCAAATTACACAGGACAGCAAAATATAATAGGTATTAAAAAGGTGGTTCACACATCTATATTATTTTCCCTAATCGGAGGAGTTGGAATAACGCTTTTAGGCGAAATTATTTCTTCGCCGCTCCTTCACTTACTTTCAGTCCCCCATGATGTTTTTCCCATGGCACTTGCATATCTAAGAATATATCTTTTAGGTATGCCCGTAATTTTTTTATACAACTTTGAGTCTGCCATATTCCGTAGTCAGGGCGATACCCGCACTCCCCTTATATGCCTGATTATTTCAGGAATACTGAATATTGCCTTAAATCTTCTTTTTGTTTGTGTTATAGGAATGGACGCAGACGGCGTCGCACTGGCAACCGTGCTTTCCAATTTGCTAAGCTCCGCACTGCTTTTTATAATGCTGGTACGCCGTAAGGATGCAATAAAATTACATATTAAAAACATAAAAATCCACAGCACTGTATTAAAGCCCATTGTTAAAATCGGGCTGCCGGCAGGACTGCAAACTATGGTATTTTCCCTTTCCAATATTTGTATTCAATCGGCAATTAACAGCCTTGGCTCCACGGTTATGGCGGCGTCATCGGCAGCATTTAATATTGAAATATTGGCATATTACCTTGTAAATTCCTTTGGACAGGCAAGTACAACATTTGTCGGACAAAATTACGGCGCCGGAAAAATTGACAGGTGCCGCAGGATTACAAAAGTCACCCTTGCTATTAATATAGGCATAACAGCTGTGGTCTCCTCTGTTATTCTACTGTTTGGAAAACCGACCCTTAGTATCTTTAACAGCGACCCGGAAATTATATCAGTGGGAATTATACGATTGTCCTTTATTTTAATTCCCGAGGCGGTAAACGCCGTAATGGAAGTTATGTCCGGCTCTATGCGAGGTTATGGATATTCTCTGGTTCCTGCCATAATCACCTTTGTAGGTGTCTGCGGTATCCGTATAACCTGGGTCTATACCGCATTTAAAGCCTCACCCACCTTTTTAACTTTGATGATAGTCTACCCCGTCAGCTGGACGGTGACTGCGGCAGTACTTGTAATTGCATATCTCCTGTTTATGAAAAGGTTTAAACAGACAAAAAGTGTAAATACATAATTTTAAAAAACAGACCAAGCATTTGCCTGGTCTGTCTTTTTATTACTTAACTTTCACTTTACACTTTAATTTAATGCCGTTTGTCTTAACTGTAACTGTTGCATTACCTTTCTTTTTGGCTGTGATTTTGCCCTTTTGGTTTACCGCAGCTATCTTCTTGTTTGATGTTATGAATTTTGCCTTTCCAACCTTACCTGTAACTTTTAGGGTGAACTTTGCACCTTTCTTAATTTTTAGGGAAGTCTTATTCAGGAAAGGTTTTTTTACTGTTACCGTAAAGGTTTTTGAAACCTTGTTATTTGTAACGGTTATCTTTGCCGTACCTTTCTTTAATGCTGTTACTTTGCCGTTGCTGTCAACCTTAGCAATACTTTTATTGCCGGACTTGTAGGTTGTCTTTCCAACGCCGTTCTTTACATCTGCCTTAATCTTAGTACTTTCCTTAATGTATAGCTTTGCCGACGCTTTTTGAAGATTTACAGTTGTTTTTTTGACTGTGGGATTAGTTGGTTTTGGAGGTGTCGTAGGTTCAGTTTCTATGGGCTCAGCCACGGCCTCAATATACGCCGTTTCATTTCCGACAAAAGGAATTTCTATTGACCCATCTGCATTCTTTTTAATCTCTTTGCTATTCAAATCATAACTTCCACCAACTGTATAAGATGTTTTATACACCAAGTCACCGTCTACATCTAATATAAACATTCCTGCATGGGTAACTGCTCGGAACTCACTGATTTTATAATTTTCTTTCGGAGTCAGCTTTACATATTCCACTGAATTATTCATTTCTACAAATGATTCTTTATCAGACAAGACATTTTTAAGATTTTGAATAAGGTACTTTTTATTATCATTATTCTGTTCAGCTACATTGTAATCTCTGACAGTAATATAAACATCTGAAGTAACCTTTGGAATATTAATTTCAAATTTACCCGTACTAATCATAATTGGGTCAACATATGTGCCGTCACCCAATATCACCGATACGGATACATAAACCGTCTTTGAGAAATCACTGCCTATTGTTAAATCTGTTGAGTAAGAATCACCGTTGTTTACTGTTTTAGCGGGATTGGAAAACTCAGCATCTACATTGGAAGTAATATTAACAGCATAGGTATCATTCTTATCAGTCGATTCTGCTGCAAACACATTTATCCCAATGATTGATGAACACAATATCATAATAGATAATGTAATTGATAATAATTTTTTCATAATAAATCCTCCTTATCGAAAATTGTTTAAGCGACTATGTAATAGTATACTAAGTATACTATTATAAAAGTAAACATTTAATAATAGAATATTTTTACATAAACCTTTATATTACTGCCTTTCTGCCCGTAGTATAAAGTATATATCCTATATCTACATTATACCAACTATAACTACACTTATCAACACATTTGGAAATAAATAGTATACAAATTTTCCAGTTTATATTTATGCAACTAAAACAAAATGAATTTGCACATTTTCATTTATTGTGTTAAATACTAAAAGATTTAATTTATTAAAAAAGTCCCTACATAGCAACGGCCGTATAAGGACTACCGATTACCGGAGTCAAACCAGCGGTTCAATAGGACCTATTTATACGCACTACTAAACTGCGCTACACCAGTATAAACCCATTATACCCCAATAACACTTGGGGAAAAATATTTGGAATTTGCCATAGTTTAATAATTTTTACTTATCTTATAGACAATAAATACAAATTAACTAAAAATTTTTTGTTTTTATAATAATTTTTGAATTATTTTGATTATTTTTGCTTGACTTTGACTGAATTAGTGCTATAATTTAATCAAGAGGTGATTAAATATGCTCACTCAAGAAAGACAACAAACTATTATTGAAATATTAAATGAACGGGACGCTGTAACAGTATCAGAATTTGCAAGGCTACTGAATACATCAGAATCCACAATACGCCGTGACCTTACTGCCTTGGACAAGGTCGGTAAACTTAAAAAGGTTTTTGGCGGGGCTACCTCAATAAGACCCAATGAGGGTATTATTGAGCAGACAGTAACCGACCGTGAAAGAATAATGTCAGAGGAAAAAGAAAATATAGCCAAGTATGCAGCAACCCTAATCAATGACGATGATTTTATTTATATTGACGCAGGTACAACAACCTCCAGACTTATTGACCATATAGAGTCTACAAAGGCAACCTTTGTTACAAACAGTATTATTCATGGGCAAAAACTTCTTTCTAAGGGTTTTAACGCATATATAATAGGGGGAAAAATAAAACCTATCACAGCAGCGGTCATAGGTGCCGCTAGTATAAAAAATCTTGCAAAGTTTAACTTTACAAAGGCTTTTATGGGAACTAACGGTATAGATACAAGGGCAGGTTTTTCAACACCAGATATTGAGGAGGCATTAATAAAAGAAAAGGCCATTGAAAAAAGTTATATTTCTTTTATACTTGCCGACAACAGTAAGTTTAGAAAGGTATATCCTGTTACATTTTCTCCACTTGAAAGGTGTTGCATAATAACAGACAAGCTTATGTATAATGGATTTTCAGAAAAAACTGTAATAAGGGAGGTATCGCCATGATTTACACGGTAACGCTTAATCCTTCAATAGATTATGTTGTTCATCTTGACAGCTTTACAAAAGGTATTACAAACCGTACAACGAGTGAAGAATATTATATAGGCGGAAAAGGTATAAATGTTTCCTACATACTTTCCCAGCTTAATATTCCCAATACAGCTTTAGGATTTATCGCAGGCTTTACGGGGGACGCCATTGAAAAAGGAGTTAAGTCAAATGGTATAAAGTCCCACTTTATAAAATTAAAAAAAGGCATTTCAAGAATTAATATTAAGTTGAAATCTACAGAGGAGAGTGAAATAAACTGTCAGGGGCCCAACATAGACAAAGAGGAATTTGACCTTCTTTTGGAAAAATTAGATATGATAACAGACGGAGATATACTTGTTCTAGCAGGAAGTATTCCCAATACCCTTTCCGGTGACGCATACGAAATAATACTTAAAAAATTACAGCCAAAAAACATTAGGATTGTTATTGATGCAACAAAAGAACTTCTTGTAAACTCTCTTAAATACAAACCGTTTTTGGTAAAGCCCAACAAACAGGAGTTATCCGAAATATTTCATACAGAAATAACTGATGAATACGATATTGAGGTATATGCAAGAAAGCTCCAGAGTATGGGAGCAAAAAATGTCATAGTATCCCTTGGAGGAGATGGGGCAATGCTGATTGATGAATTTGGAAACAAACACAGAATCGGAGTACTTAAAGAAAAGGTACTTAATACTGTAGGCTCCGGAGATTCAATGGTTGCCGGATTTATCGCAGGATATGAAAAGACAAAATCATATTCCTATTCACTTACCCTTGGTACAGCCTGCGGAAATGCAACAGCATTTTCAGAGGGACTTGCAACAAAAGAAAAAATTGATGAGATCTTAAATAAACTGCAAAAAGATTAAAGGAGGATTATTTATGCGTATTACAGATCTACTCAAAAAACAAAGCATTGAAATCGGCGTATCGGCAAAAGACAAAAACGCGGTTATTGAGAAACTGGTAACGCTCCACGACAAAAGCGGTAATCTTAAAGACAGAGCCGCATATAAGGAGGGTATCCTGAAAAGAGAGGAAATGGGCACTACCGCTATTGGTATGGGAACGGCCATTCCCCATGCAAAAAGCGATGCTGTAAAATCACCTGCCCTTTCTGCAATTACTGTACCTGACGGAGTTGATTACGATTCTCCCGACGGTAAACCCTGTCAACTTATATTTATGATTGCGGCAACACAAGACGGAGATGTCCACCTGGAAGTTCTTGCAAGGCTTATGCAGATGCTTATGGACGAAGAATTTACTGCAAAGCTCAAATCTGCCAAAACAGACCGGGAGTTTCTTAAATTAATCGACGAAAAGGAAACGGAAAAATTTCCGGAGGAAAACAAAGTTCATAAAGATAGTAAAGACGGGTTCAGAGTTCTCGCAGTAACTGCCTGCCCCACAGGTATTGCCCACACATATATGGCTGCCGAAGCCCTTGAAAAGGCAGGGGAAAAAATGGGCATAACAATTAAGGTTGAAACCAACGGTTCCGGCGGTGCAAAAAATGTCCTGACTGATAAAGAAATTGAAGAATGCGACGGTATTATTATAGCGGCAGACAAAAGCGTTGAAACTGCACGATTTGACGGAAAACCTGTTTACTCTACAAAAGTTGCAGACGGAATACATAAACCTGAAGAGCTTATAAACAAAATAATAAATAAGGAAGTTCCAATATTTCATTCCGATAAGAAAGCTGAATTATCTTCATCATCAAATGACGGTGACAGTTTTGGCAGGAAACTTTACAAACACCTTATGAACGGTGTTTCCCATATGCTTCCATTTGTTGTTGCAGGTGGTATATTTATTGCAATAGCATTCCTTATTGACACAGCATGCGGGGTTGACGCCGCAGGCAACAGCGCATTTGGTACAGTTACACCTGCCGCTGCATGGTTTAAAACAATAGGCGGCTATGCTTTCAACTTTATGCTGCCCATACTGGCAGGATTTATAGCAATGTCCATCGCTGACCGCCCCGGTTTACTTGTAGGTATTGTAGGAGGACTGCTTGCTTCAAATGGTGCGACATTTACAGACCCTTCAGCGGCAAAAACAATCCCTTCAGGCTTTTTAGGCGCTTTGCTGGCAGGTTTTCTTGCAGGTTGGATTATGAAACTGTTTGAAAGACTCTGTGATAAACTTCCCAATGCCCTTGAAGGTATAAAGCCTGTTCTTCTTTATCCACTTGCCGGTCTTGGAATAGTTGGAGTTATGATGTGTGCCGTAAACCCAATTATGGGTATTATAAACACAGGACTTAATAACGGTCTTACATGGCTTAGCGAAAACAATTTAGGCGTACTTCTCGGATGTATATTAGGCGCTATGATGTCAATAGATATGGGCGGTCCATTTAACAAAGCCGCATATGTATTTGGAACAGGTATGCTTACAACAGCTGCCTCTGCAACAGACCCTGCAGTTCAGCAGGTATGCTGGCAGATTATGGCGTCTGTAATGATTGGCGGTATGGTTCCACCAATCGCTATTGCACTTTCAACAACATTCTTCAAAAACAGGTGGAGCGCCGATGAACGGAAAAACGGTATTGTAAATTACATTATGGGTCTTTCATTTATAACAGAGGGCGCAATTCCTTATGCAGCTTCCTATCCCCTAAAAGTCATTCCTTCATGTGCAATAGGAGCCGCTGTAGCAGGAGGATTATCTTGGCTGTTCGGATGTACGCTTATGGCACCCCACGGCGGCATATTCGTTATTGCCACTATAGGCAATCCTCTTATGTATTTTGTTTCACTGGTTATAGGTTCGCTGGTAGGAATGTTACTGCTTGCACTCCTTAAAAAAACCGAAAACAAATAGTATAACTTATGTCAAAAAATAAAGGAGTATAATTATGGTATCTAAAAGTCTTACAATTTTGAATGCACAGGGTTTTCATATGAGACCTGCGTCAGTCTTTGCAGGAGCTATGGCAAAATACCCTTGCAGTGTAACAATAAAATTTAAGGGAAATAATTATGATGCAAAAAGTACACTGAACCTTATAGTGGCTTGTATGAAATGCGGCAGCGAAATAGAACTTGTATGTGACGGTAATCAGGAGAACGAGGCCCTTGCACAAGGTGTGCAGCTTATTGAAAGCGGTTTTGGAGAATAATAAAACATACGGGGACTGTCTTTTGGCAGTCCCATAAATTCAATAAATTCGAGGTGAAATAATATGCTTAAAGGAATTGGTGTTTCAGACGGTATAGGGATAGGAAATGCACTTCTCATTGAAGAACATTCCCTTGAATATACTCCTAAAGCTGTAGAAAATACAGAGGCGGAAATAAATAGATTTAATGAGGCTGTAGATACTTTTTGCAAAAACACAAAAAAGCAGGCGGAGGCACTTAAAGCATCTGCCGGTGAAAAAGAAGCCGAAATAATGATAGGTCATATAAGCATAGTAAAAGACCCCTACCTTTTAGGAGAGATTGAAAAGCTCATATCAAAGGGACAATGTGCCGAAAGTGCATTTGAAAGTATGTGCGATACATTTATATCGATATTTTCCTCTACTGATGACGAGGTAACAAAACAGAGAGCGGCCGATGTCCGTGATGTAAAGGCAGAGGTACTAAAAATTTTGCTTGGCATAAATGATGTGAAAATCAGTAAGGCACCTAAAAAAACCATACTTGTTGCAAAAGAACTCACTCCGTCAATGACTGCAGAAATTAATAAGGAAAATATTGTGGGCATAGTAACGGAAACAGGCAGCAATACATCTCACAGTGCGATTTTAGCAAAAGTTTTGGAAATACCTGCTGTTATGAGTGTTCCCGGTGTTATGGAACAAATTAAAAACGGCGATACTGTTATAGTTGACGGAAATAAAGGAGATGTTTTGTCATCACCCGATAAAGCACAGCTTGAGAGTTATACTGCAAGAAGCAAACAGCTTTTACAGGAACGCAGAGAGCTTGAAAAATTCAGAGGTAAAATTACCGTATCAGGAGATGGAGAACGGTTTGAACTTGTTTGCAATATAGGAAAGCCTGAAGATGCAGCACAGGCACTGGAGTTTGACGGTGAGGGGGTTGGACTTTTCAGAACAGAATTTCTGTTTATGGACAAAACCTCTGTTCCATCAGAAGAAGAACAGTTTAAAGAATACAAAAAGGCCGCTCTTATTTTAAAAGGTAAACCCCTTATTATAAGAACCCTTGACATTGGCGGAGATAAGGATATTCCGTATCTTGGTCTTGCCAAAGAAGAAAATCCTTTTATGGGATTTCGTGCAATAAGATATTGCCTTAAAAACCGTGAGTTATTTAAACTCCAGCTTCGTGCCATACTCCGTGCCAGCGCTTTTGGAAATATCAGTATAATGTTTCCCCTCATCACCTGTGTGGAGGAACTTAGAGAAAGCAAGGCCCTTGTTGAAGAAATTAAATCGGAGCTCCGTTCAGAAAAAATTGATTTTGACGAAAATATTAAAACCGGAATTATGGTAGAAACAGCCGCAGCAGGTGTAATTGCAGATGTACTTGCGAAGGAGTCGGACTTCTTCAGCATAGGTACAAACGACCTTACAGGCTATACAATGGCTTGCGACAGAGGAAACAGTGATGTGTCTTATCTGTATTCCGCACTTCAGCCAAGCGTTTTAAGAATGATAAAAAGAACTATAGCATGCGGAAAGAAAAATAATATACCTGTAGGAATGTGTGGTGAGGCAGCCGCCGACCCGATGATGATACCTCTCCTTATTTCCTTCGGACTTAGTGAATTTAGCGTTTCTGCCCCCTCTGTGCTTAAAGTGCGAAAATGTATCTCTAATTGGTCTAAACAAAAGGCCGATGAAGTTGCAGAAAAGGTTATGAGCCTTGATACAAAACAGGATATATATGAATATCTGAAAACCGTTATATAAAAATTCGGGGATTACTGCCAGTACTTACAGTAATCCCCGATATTTTTATTATGAGATAATTTTGAATCGACATGTTTACTACAATTCAATTAACCAAGTCATATTCTTCTGTCCTGTCAAGAAAGTGGATTTGCCGTCGTTATCTTTGTATGTCATTCTTTTTCGTACTCTGGCTGCCATGCGGCAAATCCTGAAAGCTGCTCATCGGTGCGGTTATAGTAGCGAATACCTTTGTTTAGCTTGGCAATCTCCGCCATCTGCCGGTGAAATCGTATAGGTTCCGATTCCAATTACAGGACATTCCTTGCCATTGTTCATTTTTACATACTCCATGCTATGTTTCTCCTTGTTTGATTTATGGTCTGTACGGCGCTATCGCCGCATTTATCACAGCTTTGCAATTAATCTTCTGAAATATTCCCGGCTTAAACTATGTCAATAAGTTGTTGACGACACACCTACATAACGGTATAAGAAAAGGCTGTAGAAAAAATCTACAGCCTCTGTGACTCATCGGTGTCATCATTACTGACAGCCATGCGCTCCGGCAAATGTAAAGAAACTGACAGATTAATTATGTCAACTTTTAAAATTTTTCGTAAATTAATTTCTGAGGATCCCTGTTAATTTAATATCAAACATTAGCTCTTAAGTATTTCTTATTTTATAAGTTTTCACACTAACTCTTCCAATCCTTGATATCTGCACTATAGATTTAAAACAAATTTATCATATCATACTTCAAGCGAGAAAATATTTTTTATCTAATGAAGTGCGTTGGGGTCCATTCTTCCTCTTCAGGCAATCCGAACTGTTCTTTACCCAGTTCTATGCTCTTTATCAGAAATGACATATTTCTTGCCAAAACCCTCATAGTTTGCATTCCCTCAGCGTCAAGCTCTGCCTGGCCCTTTTCTCTGCCGTGAATACTGTTCCAGTACTGACTGGATGCTATCGGCATATTGGCAATTGTGAAATATTTATTCAGCTCATCAAAGGTTGATGAGCATCCTCCCCGCCTTGCACAAACAACACTTGCACCCACCTTCATAGTCTTGTCAAAATGAGTGCTGTAAAAAAGTCTGTCCAGACAGGCAATTAGCGTTGCATTTGCGGACGCATAATATACGGGACTTGCAACTACAAGACCATTCGCCTTTTCAAATTTTGGAGCAAGCTCGTTTACAATATCATCAAATATACATTTTCCTTTTTCAAAGCAGAACCCGCAAGCAATACAACCTCTGATATTCTTATTTCCCACCTGTACTGTTTCTACTGCAATATGATTCTCTAAAAAGACTTTTTCCATCTCTTTTAGGGCAATAGTAGTATTACCGTTCACACGCGGACTTCCGTTAATCATCAATACATTTAAGTTACTGCTCATTAAAATCTCCTCCGCCTAATTTTATATTTATCTAATTGTATCATATTTGTATACAAAAGAAAAGAGAGTATCAAAAATGAACTGCCCCAAATTGTGGGGACAGCAAAAAAAGACCCGTATGGTAAAAAAATAAAAATATTAAACGACAAACTGACTCCGTTTTTCTAACGGAGTCAGTTTCGTTTTCGGCCGGTGCGGGAAAAACAAGTCCTGATACCGTATTCTCCGAATAATTTCGGACTGTATTTACGGAGCAGCCTCGCAGCAGTACTGGGCGGGTATTATAATCGTCTTGTAACACCCACAGCAGTTCCGTTGCCGTTCCCTTCCATTCGGTTTACAACTCCCTGATAAATTGGAATTTGGGGATTATCTAATCATAAATTTTTATACCTGTCTATTGACAAGCTCCAAGTACTAAATCAAAAAGTTCACCTGGCATTTTTACGAAGATCCAACCAAGGTTTTGGCAGCCTACATATCCGCCTTCAATCAATCTCAACTCAATAACGGTTCCGTCTTTCATGTTCAGATATAAATGGCCTTGGGTTTTAGCGTCGTAAAAGCCTGTATTGTTCTCATGATCGATTCGCTCAAACGGACTTTTGCAAAGCTCGGTCAGAAAATGTTCAAATTGTTCTGCGGTAATACCAACTAAATCCTGATAGTAAGATATGCCCTCATTCCAATCGGAATGTGTGCAATAGGTCACACTTTCCACATTTCCTGTAATATGGAGGCGATTTTCAAATAGATCAGCTCCGATATTTAGACCTATCCCATCGTAATTGTCTAAAAACTGTAATCTTCGTTCTGCACCGGAATTTTCATAAATACAAAGGCGAAAATCCTCGCTGTATCCGTTGACCTTATATACGGAACCAGAATAGGTAGAGGCAAATTCTGTTGCCCATTCCTCTTGTGATGACCACTCATCCAATGTACCTTTTGCTTCTCCGATATATTCGCCAACTAATTTTTCGGCAATCGCAGAATTATCAATACCATTTGCATCAGCCGATTGTGTATAAACTTTTCCCTTATAAACAAGGCAACCAATCATGTCAAATGCTGCTCCCGAAGTATTTTCTGGCAGCTTGACGGAGTCGGTATAAACCGCATATTCATCTTTTGCCGTGGAAGAAGGACTATTATCAACTGACGAACTACCCATAGGAATATCAGGCTGTCCCAATAAACCGGATTGCCAGATGCCAACACCAAGCAGTACAATAAGACACAGGCAGCACACAGGGGTTGCTGTGCGAATGAATGCCTTTCTCTTTCTCCTTTGCTCGGCAATATACCGATCCCTGCGTTCCAACAAACTATTAAACATTTCATTACTATTCTTCATAAACAAATCCCTCATTTTCAAGTTTTGATTTCAAAGATTGCTTTGCCCGATATAGAAGATTCTTTACTTGGCGTTCGTTTTTCTTTAAGACGATTGCTGTTTCTTTATTGGTGAGTCCTTCAAAGAACACAAGCCAAAGGACTGTTCTGTAATCGACAGAAAGTTTAGACAGTGCTTTATGGATTGCGATTTTTCTTTCTTCTTTTATGTAGGATTCTTCGAGACTCTGTTCCTCACTTAAATAGTTCTCCATATCTTCAATAGGAGTGTTAAGCTGCTTGGAATTATGCCTTACAAAATCAATCGCCACATTTCGCCCGATTGCATACAGCCAAGACTTAAATGTACTTTTTCCGGAATATCGTGGTTTCTT
>CANROX010000002.1 GCA_947632335.1 uncultured Clostridia bacterium | reverse complement strand
GCAACAGCAGAACCTGAAAATACGGCAACTTCAAGTGTTTCCTTTGGTTATAATGTGCTTTATAACCTAACCAATGTTACTTCATCCAACAACATTACCGACGCTTGGATGAACTATAAAACAACCCTCACTCCAAAACCCGGCTACGCTATAACATATGTTAGTGTAACAGTCAATGGTGAAGATGTTGGCACTATTAAAGAGGAAAACGGTGAATACAAAATCTTTGTAGAGTATGTCCGCGGTCCTTTAAATATTACAGCAACAGCAGAACCAATAAAACCCGTTTTTTCAGTTACAAAAATATCCCTCAACGCAGGCACATCAAGGGTAGTTAAAGTAATTGATGGTTCAGCAAAATCCTGGGCAACCACCAACAAAAATGTTGCAACTGTTAATAACGGCAGAGTAACAGCCGTTGGCAAAGGAACGGCAACAATTACCGCCGTTTTAACAACAGGGGAAAAACTCACCTGCCTGGTTACCGTAAAAAATTCTCCGAAACTGACATTGTCAAATACTACTTTAAAGTCAGGCACAGCTAAAACCATAAAAGCTATTGGCGGTACAGTAAAGGCCTGGACCACCTCTAATAAGAAAGTTGCTGTTGTAAATAACGGAAAAATCACAGCGCTCAACAAGGGTAATGTGACAGTAACCGCCACACTTACAACAGGTAAAAAGCTAAAGTGTAAGGCGGTGGTAACAACTTCTCCGAAACTGTCCAAAACAACTGTTAAGGTGAAAAAGGGCAATACTGTTACTGTTAAGCTAAAAGGCAAAACATCATATATTAACAACAAGTATACAAATACAAAGTATGCTAAAATAGTATCAAAGCCTAACACCAAAACCCTGAAAATCAAAGGCATTAAAAAGGGAACAACAACCCTTAAAGTCAAGGTCAACGGTGTAAAGATTCTTAAAATCAAGGTTAATGTAAAGTAAAAAAATGAACAGGTCCGAAAAAACGGACAATAAGAAAATCCCCTTACGGTAGGGTTCTACCGCAGGGGGATTTCGTATGTCTGAAAATTTATGTAAGATTATACATCAAATATAGAGGAAACGAATGTCCATAGAAATTGTAATATATCAATTTATCAGGTCTTCAGACTTGATAGCCTCTGTATAATTATTGAATTGATATTGATTGCTCACTTGTGATACATAATAATTATCATTTTTCCTATCATAATGGATAAATATAATACCTGAATCTGTTAAATGAATTGTGTAATAATCTTTACCGCTTGTAACTAAAGATTTTTTTGTTGCAGGGTCAATCTTTTCAACATCATCTATTGTAGATGAACCTGTTTTGATATTACTAAAATCTATTTTACCGGGATTTTTTTCTGATGCCACTGCAAAAATAATTGAATCATAATCAACTGTTTTAGAATCCGTATAGAATACATATAGGTTTCCGTCATCATAATTATATAGTCTATACTTATTTTCTTCGTTAACATCTCTGGTAACTCCCTGTCCCAAAATTTCTTCTACCTTTTTAAGGTCTTTTAAAGGCATAGTGTCTTTATTTTCGTCAACAGGCGCTGAATAATTTATGACCTTTTTAATATCCTTATCACTGAATTTTTCTTCATTTGTTGTTGTAACATTACATGCTGTCAATGAAAATATTAATACCAATACCAAACATACACTAATTTTTTTACATACCATATATATCGCCTCTCTTAGTAAATTTTTCTTTACAATTATATAATAGAAAATTTAGGGAGCTTCCCATTTATCAATAACTTTAAATTTTCCGTTATTCTCTTTTAAAGTTACCGTTACAGGAATATCCGCTGAACCGCCCTCAGGAATATCATACTTGTCAACAGTTGCATTATCATAAGTTTCAATGTCAAAAGTATATTTATAACTAACCACTATATCATCACCGTCATACTCAGCAGTGGGATACGAAAGGGAATTTATAGCATAATAATCAATTCCATATTTAGCGTCTTTATATTCTTTTATTTCTTCATAATCACAGTCCCTATAGTTCAAACGTTCAAAGAGCTCCTTTGAAATTACACTATGAAACTTTTTCGGCAATTTTGAATAATCCCCATAATTGTCATAGGAAAGACAGACAAGCTCCAACACTAATTTTTCACTTTCCCTTAAAGTATCATCTTCATCTTGATTGCAGCCTGCCATCGCCATAACTGACATCATTACTAATACTATGGCTATAATTTTTTTCATAAAATCACCTCCCTTTTATCATAATAAAGGCGGTAAGAGTAGTCTGCTGTTCAGATTAGTTCATCATCACACTATGATGTTTCCTAATATAAATTAACTACGATTATAATTATAAATCAAATTGGCTCATAATAATCTTTTACACAGTATTTGCCATTTACTTTTTTTAATGTAACCCGGACAGGCATATCCCATCCATCGTCCCACGGAACATCAAGGTCATCAACACTGATATTACCATAAGTTTCAAAGTAATGGGTATATTTATAACTAACCACTATATCATCACCGTCATACTCAGCAGTGGGATACGAAAGGGACTGTACCTCATAATAATCAACTCCGCGTTTAGACTTATAGTCTTTTAAGTCTTTATAAAGACAGCCTCGATAGTTTAGACATTCGAAAAAATGTTTTGAAATAACTCCATGATATTTTTCCGGCAATTTTGAATAATCCCCATAATTGTCATAAGAAAGACAGGCAAGTTCCAATATCATTTCAGCGCATTTATCCAAATCTTCGTCATCTTGATTGCAGCCTGCCATCGCCATAACTGACATCATTACTAATACTACGGCTATAATTTTTTTCATAAAATCACCTCCTTTAAAAAACACCAAATTACAAATTTTGCTTTACATCTACATTATATCAACTGCAACTACAATTCACAACACATTTGGAAATAAATAGTATACAAACTTTCTTATTTTGTTTTGTGAAAATACACCATACTTTATATACAAAAACAAAATATTAAAACAGGAAAATGCAAATAAATTTTTAACGCTGCCCCATAAAATTACAGACTAAAACCCTTGATACGGACATTTGTTATCATTCTTGCCATTCTTTTTATTTACAAAGTGCTTTATCCATTAACCTCTTATCTTTATTCCTTTAAAATCTACATATTATAACCCTGTTTTACCCTATTATTTTAGGTTTAAAAATGGCAAAAGGTGTCTGCAAATTAAACTTTTTATATGATGCAAATCCCTTGTTTATTAGCTTTTTGTATGATATAATAAGGTGATATAATATTAATAAGAGGAATATTATGAAACAGAAACAAAGGATTGTAATTAAGGTAGGCACATCTACCTTAACATATGAAAACGGCAAACTAAACATCAGAACAGTTGAAAAGCTCTGCAAGGTTATTTCCGATTTGCAAAACCAAGGGCATGAAATGGTGCTTGTATCCTCCGGTGCTTTGGGAGTGGGAATGGGCAAGCTGGGCATTAAGGAACGCCCCACTTTGACAAACCGAAAGCAGGCTGTTTCCGCCGTAGGTCAATGCGAGCTTATGTTTATATACGACAAATTTTTTCAGGAATACAACAATGTTGTAGCCCAGATACTTCTTACAAAGTACTCTGTAGAAACTCCACATAAAGAGAACACAATCCGCAACGCCTTTTTATCTCTTATTGATATGGGAATTATACCCGTTGTCAATGAAAACGACTCAGTTGCCACCGATGAGCTTGAGGGTGAAAATTTTGGCGACAACGACCAGCTCTCCGCCATTGTTGCAAAACTAATCGGCGCCGACAAGCTGATTATACTTACAGATATTGACGGACTTTATGACAAAAATCCTGCCCTTTATTCCGACGCAAAGAAAATTGACACAGTCCATACAATTACAGATGAAATAAGGGCAATGGCAGGAGGCAGAGGGAGCAACAGAGGCACGGGAGGAATGGCAACAAAAATTATTGCGGCAGAACTTGCCACAGAATGCGGAATTGATGTGCAGATTATTGCCGGTGATAAACCGGAGGTTATATATGATATTTTTGACAACAAGCCTGTAGGCACAATATTTTTGGGAAAGGAAGATTCAAGTGACTGTAATTGAAGAAATGGGAAAAAAGGCAAAGGAGGCTGCAAGATTTCTCTCCGTTGCGGGAAGTAAAAAGAACTCCGCCTTAAATCTCATTGCAGATGCATTACTGGAAAATGCCGAAGATATAATTAAAGCAAATAATATTGATATAGAAAAGGGTAAGGAAAAGGGACTCACCCCCAGCCTTATTGACAGGCTTACCCTTGGTATGGACAGGATTAAGGGTATGGCTGACGGCGTCAGAAAGGTTGCCTCACTGCCTGACCCAGTCGGAAACATTATAAGCGGAAATACTCTGCCAAACGGACTGAAAGTAACTAAGGTTACTGTACCACTGGGGGTAATCGGCATTATTTTTGAGGCCCGTCCAAATGTTACTGCCGACGCAGCGGCACTATGCCTTAAAGCAGGCAACGCAGTTATCCTGCGAGGCGGCAAGGAGGCAATAAACTCTAATACCGCTATTGCAAAGGTTATGAGGAACGCTGTTGAAAAATCAGGACTTCCCAAGGACAGTATTCAGCTTATTGAGGACACCTCCAGAGCCTCCTCAAACCAGCTTATGCAGTTAAGCGACTATTTAGATGTGCTTATTCCAAGAGGCGGTGCAGGTCTTATTAAGGCTGTAGTTGAAAACAGCAAGGTTCCCGTTATTGAAACAGGAGTGGGAAACTGCCATGTTTATGTTGACAAATACGCAGATATAGAAATGGCAAGCGAAATTATTTTTAATGCAAAAACCAGCAGACCCTCTGTATGCAACGCCATTGAAACAATACTTGTCCACAAGGATATTGCAATGTCCGCCCTGCCAAAGATAAAGGAAAAGCTGGACACAAAGAATGTCCAGCTTAGGGGATGCCCTGTTACCAGGGAAATTTTAGGGGACAGCGTAATTGCAGCGGAGGAAAGCGACTATTACACGGAATTTCTCGATTATATTCTTGCCTGCAAGGTTGTTGACAGTATTGACGGAGCTATCTCCCATATTGCAAAGTACTCCAGCGGACACAGCGAATGTATAGTTACAGATAACTATGAATGTGCAAACAAGTTTAAGGAGCAGGTTGACGCCGCCGCAGTATATGTAAACGCCTCAACCCGATTTACCGACGGGGGAGAATTTGGCCTTGGGGCTGAAATTGGAATTTCCACCCAAAAGCTCCACGCAAGGGGTCCAATGGGAATAAATCAGCTTACCTCTTCAAAGTTTATTGTTGAAGGCAACGGTCAGATAAGAGTTTAAATCATTAGGTATACCAATGCCATTATAAGCATTGGGTCGCTGTCGTCATCGTAGAGGAAAAGTATAAGAAGTAGGATAAGGGTAGTTTCCTTATCCTTAAAAAGGAAGTCTAAAATTTTTTCACCTTCTTTTTCTTTGGGTGCAGATTCTTCTTCCGGCTGAACCCTGTTATTTTCTTTTTCCTCTTCCTTTTCCTTTTCTTCCGAGCTGTCCTGTACCGGGATTTTTGGGAAAGGAAAAGAAGTATCCTCGGATACAGGGGTATGTACTGTTGGGGTTGTGTGGACAGCACGACGCATTTTTTCAGCTCTGCGCAGTGCTTCCCTTTCCATATCGTTCAAAAAAATTTCTCCTAAAATAAACCGAGATTTTTGATATTAGGCAAAAGCCTTATTATCACCATCATCTTTTTAATTTTGTTTAATCTTTCTTGCTTTTCCGGAGAAAGAAACGGCACAAGGGCGTCAAAAAGCCTTGTGGTTTCGTCCTCTCTGTTTACATTGGCAAGTATGGGCGCCAGTTTACCTATAATACTTGGGTCAATATTCCCCAGCCCCGACTGGTTCGCAAGATTTCCCAGTACTCCCAAACCTGAAGATGAGTTTCTTGCAGGGGAATTTTGCCCTTGATTATTTTGATTGTTCTGGTAATTCAGATTATTCTGATTATTCAGATTGTTCTGATTGTTCTGATTATTCTGATTATTCTGATTTCCGCTGTTCATTCCACGGTTGTTGATGTTTTGAGCGGACTGGAAATTCCTGTTGTTTTGAGATGATGTGCTGTTACCCCCGTTTTCGGAGGTAAGTCCCATCATTTTGCCAAGGTTCTGAATTTCCTTTAGCTTTTCGGGGTCAGACATTATCTCGCTAATCTTGGCGCTTAAATCATCCATTTATCCCATCAGCTTTTTCATAAGAGCCTTTGCCTGGGGCGAGTTGAGAATTTTCTCGCTTTGCTGGGGATTATCAAGAATTTTTTGGAGTTTTTTTGCCTGGGTACTGCTCATTTTGTTTACAATGGAGTTAAGGTTTCCCTTTTCCAAATTTTTTTTAAGGTCATCAGGGGAAGTATTCAGCCTTTGGCTTAAACCGTTAATTAAATTGTTGATTTCGTTATTATTAAGCATTTAAAATTTTCCTTTCTTTGTATTATTAATATATTATGCAAAGAATTACATTTTATGAAGGAGTTGTTATGAAAATACTTGTTTTTTCAGACACCCACGGTGATATGACAAAAATGAAAAGGGCAATCCTCTCCCACAGTGACGCAGAAGTAATTATACACTGCGGAGACGGAGAAACCGACCTTAACTATATGAAAAACGCCTTCCCCGATAAGGCCTTTTATAATGTAAAAGGGAACTGCGACTGGTTCAGCGACCTTTCCCCCGCCCTGGAACTTACGCTAAACGGCAAAAGGATTTTTGTAACCCACGGCCACCTTTACGGTGCAAAATCGGGAATAATGAACCTTTGCTATGCGGCAAAGGAAAAACAGGCGGATATTCTCCTTTTCGGCCACACCCATACTCCCCTTAATGAGTATGACGGAGGTATGTATATTATGAACCCCGGCTCATGCCACGGGTATGGGGCAACCTACGGCATAATTGATATTACGGACAAGGGAATACTTACAAGCATTGCAGATGCAAAGTAAGGAAGTGACATTTTGAACTTTGAAAAAACAACTTTAAAGGGAGAGATTGCACATCAGCTTTCTGCCCTTGGTGCAAATGACAGACTTCCCCACGCAATTATTATTGCAGGAGGAAAGGAAGAAACAAGGGAGGAAATTGTAAACTTTCTCTGCCGTTTCGCAGTATGCTCCTCACAGGAAAAACCCTGCTGCAGCTGCAGTAACTGTATAAAGGCAAATACCCGCACTCACCCCGACATTACCTATGTGCAGGGCAGTCAGAGCACAAAGACAAAAATATACAACAAGAAAATTATTGATGATATTATTCGTACATCGGCAATCATTCCCAACGAGGCAAACACCAGGGTGTATGTGTTTAAGGACGCAGACGAAAAGCTCCCTGTAATTTCCCAGAACGCTCTTCTTAAAACCCTTGAAGAGCCTGTTCAGAACACCTTATTTATACTTACCTGCAAAAACCCCAAAGCACTGCTGGAAACCATAATTTCAAGGTGTACTGTTATAAACATACCCCTTAATGAAATTTACGAAGAAAAATTCCTTGAACTGGCAGAGGAAATTGCCTCTTCAATTTTTGATATAAATGAATACAGTCTTTTAAAGGCTGCAAGCAAAATTAACACCCGAGATACTGCTCTTTCCGTACTGCCTCCCCTTAAAATGATTTTCAGAGACGCCTTTATTCTTGGGGCAGGGGCAGGAAAAACTTTGGCGGGAAGCGAAGTATCCAAAGATTTAAAAAGAAAATTAACAAGGGGCAAAACCCTTGCACTAATAGAAACAACAGACCGGGCACAGCAAATGGTCTACAGTAATGTAAACCTCAATCTCCTTTCCACCTGGCTGTGTACTGAACTTAGGAGGATATCATGGCAGAAGTAATAGGCGTAAGATTTAAGGAAGTGGGCAAAATTTACTATTTTGACCCCGACGGAAATACATTTAATCAGGAAGATATGGTTGTTGTAGAAACAGCCAGAGGTCTTGAGTGCGGTACCGTTGCCCTTTGCAACAAGGACATTCCCGATGAGAAAATTATTCATCCCCTTAAAAAGGTGCTTAGGCAGGCAACCCAAAGGGATATTGACCACATTCAGGAAAACAAGGAGAGGGAAAAGTCTGCCTTTAAAATTTGTGAGGAAAAAATTAAGGAACACAATCTGGATATGAAACTGGTGGAGGTTGAATACACCTTTGATAACAGCAAAATTCTGTTCTACTTTACAGCCGACGGCAGGGTTGACTTCCGCACACTTGTAAAAGACCTTGCCACCATTTTCAGAACAAGGATTGAATTAAGACAAATCGGTGTAAGAGATGAGGCAAAAATGCTGGGAGGACTTGGGGTATGCGGTAAACCGTTTTGCTGTAACAGTTTCCTGGGGGAGTTTCAGCCTGTATCAATTAAAATGGCAAAAGAGCAAGGACTTTCCCTGTCCCCTGTAAAAATCAGCGGTACCTGCGGCAGACTTATGTGCTGTTTGCAGTATGAGCAGGAGGCATACACTGACCTTATTAAAAACTCTCCAAAGGTTGGAAGTAAAATTGACACTCCCCAGGGCAAGGGTACTGTTACAGAGGTTGCCCTTCTTACAGGGATAGTCAAGGTAAAACTTGACGACGCTCCCGAGGAGGCCCCTCCCCGTGCCTACAGCCTGAAAGAGCTTAACGGAGAGTGTGATGATTGCCACAGGAAAAAGAACGACCCTATACAGTCCTATGTGGACAGCCTTTTTACCTTTCCTGAGGAAACCTCTGAAAGTAAAAAGACAGACCATATCCATAGGGAGAATGACAAAAAAGTTCTGGAAAATACAGATAAACCAAACCGAAGGGGCAAAGTCTATCACAATTCCAAAAACCACCGCAATCACAATAACCACTACAAGCCCAGACGCCGTAACAATAAATTCCAAAAGAACAACCACAAAACATTAGACAAGTAAGCCTCCGCTAATTTTTTTCAAATGTAGCAAAAACGATTGCTTTTTTACAAAACTCGTGTTAAAATTAACTCAAATATTTAAGGAGGTTTTCCGAATATGGCATATGTAATTTCTGATGATTGCATCAGCTGCGGCGCTTGCGCAGACGGCTGTCCTGTAGGTGCTATTTCTGAAGGCGACGGCAAGTATGAAATTAATGCTGATGAGTGCATCAGCTGTGGCGCTTGTGCAGATACCTGTCCTGTAGGCGCTCCCTCAGAGGGATAATAGCCCCGGACAAAAATTAAAAAGTTGACTGAAACAGCAAGGTGACAGCCTTGCTGTTTCTTTCATTTTATAGTATAATCTTTTTTAAAGAAAAGTTTGGAAGGATAATATGACCCTTAAAAATAACGAGCACATTGAACCCCTTGGGGGAAAAATTAAAATAATTGTAAGTGATATTCACCACTTCTCTACGGATACAATCCTCCTTAGTCACTTTGCAAATCCAAAGAAAAATGACAAAGTAATTGAGCTGGGTACAGGCTGCGGCACTATTCCTCTTTTGATGAAAAGGGATAACAGGGAACTTGAAATTACTGCTGTAGATATACAGAAAGACGCCTGTTCACTTCTAAACAGGAGTATTGCCCTTAACAGCCTTGCAGGAATTACTGTAATTAACAGCGACCTTAAAGATTTAAAGGGCAAGGTGAATTTCGGATACTACAACCTTGTTGTGTGCAATCCTCCCTATAAGGAAAATGGCACAGGCATACATAATCCCCATAATGGTAAAAAAACCGCACGCCACGAAGTGGAATGTTCTCTGGAGGACATTATCAGGGTAAGCTCATCTCTGCTGAATTTTGGAGGCAGACTATGTATGTGCCAGCGACCCCAAAGGCTTACGGACCTTACGACCCTTATGAGGAAATACGACCTGGAACCAAAGAGAATACGCCTTGTCCAGCAAAGGCTTAACAAAGAGCCAAAGCTAATACTTATTGAGGGCAGGCGAGGGGGAAAGCCGGGCTTTCTCACTACAGAGCCAACCCTTATGATAGAGGACGAAAAGGGTAATTTTTCTAAGGAAATGCTAAGGATTTACGGAGATTACAAGGAGGCACAATGAGTACATTATATGTGGTAGGCACGCCAATAGGGAATTTGGGGGATTTTTCCCCAAGGGCAATAGAAACCCTTAAAAGCGTAGATTTTATAGCGGCGGAGGATACAAGGGTAAGCCTTAAACTTCTCAATCACTTTGGCATAAAAAAAGAGCTGATAAGCTACTTTGAACATAACAAGCTCCAGCGAGGAAATATAATTACCGACAGAATTTTAAAAGGGGAAACCTGCGCCCTGATCACAGACGCAGGTATGCCCTGCATCAGCGACCCCGGAGAACTGCTGATTATGCAGTGCAGGGAAAAGGGCATAAAAACAGTTGTTGTTCCCGGTCCTACAGCCTTTGCCTCTGCCCTGGCTCTGTCGGCACTTCCCACAGGAAGATTTACCTTTGAGGGTTTTTTAAGCGTAAACAAAAAGAGCCGCAGGGAACACCTTGAAAGCCTTATAAATGAGGAAAGGACAATGATTTTTTATGAGGCGCCCCATAAGCTGTCCAACACTCTCAGGGATTTTGCAGAATGCTTTCCTGACAGAAATCTGTCCATTGTAAGGGAGATTACCAAAATCCACGAGGAAGTTATTCATACCACCACCACAGACGCATATAAAAGCTTTGGAGAAACAGGCTTAAAGGGAGAGCTTGTGCTGGTTCTCCAGGGCAAACCCCCTACAAAACAGGAGAAAACCTACACCCTTGAGGAGGCTGTAGAAATGGCGAAACACCTTGTGGAAAAGGGAGAGAAAGCCACCTCTGCCAGCAAGGAGATAGCCTCTATGACAGGCTTTAAGAAAAATGAAATTTATAAGGAACTGCTCTATGAATTATAAAGAAGCTATTGAAACAATACATTCCCTGCTGCATTTCGGTGCAAGGCCGGGACTGGACAGAATGTTAATGCTGTTAAACAGCATAGGAAATCCCCAGGAAAAATGTAAATTTATACATATTGCAGGCACTAACGGAAAGGGTTCTGTTTCACAAATTATCAGCTCAATTCTCAAAGAGGCAGGCTACAAAACAGGACTTTTTATTTCTCCCTACATCACAGATTTTCGTGAAAGAATACAGATAAACAATGAAATGATACCGAAAAACGCCCTTACTCAAATTGTGGAGGAAATCTATCCAAAACTGGAGAAAATGGCGCAGGAGGGCAATATCATTACGGAGTTTGAATTTGTAAACGCCCTGGCTTTCCTCTACTTTTACAGGGAAAAGTGTGATATTGTGGTACTGGAAACAGGTATGGGGGGACTTCTTGACTCTACCAATACAATTCCCCCTCCCCTATGCTCTGTAATTACCCCCATAGGACTTGACCACACCGCCGTACTTGGGGAAACAATCAGAGAAATTACGGAACAGAAGTGCGGTATTATAAAGGAAAACTCCTACACCGTTATAGGAAAGCAGACCAATAGGGAAATTGAAAAACAGATTGTTAGGGACTGCATCGAAAAACACAACCTGTTTTTCTTTGGAGAGGACTGCAAGGTAAAGAAAATTGCTACGGATATCAGAGGAACACAGGTTAAGTACAGAGGTAAAAAATTCACTCTTCCCCTTGTGGGATTACACCAGATTGACAACCTTAAAACTGCCCTTACCGTTGCTGAAGTTCTTAACCACAGCCATTTTTACGATATTACCACTGAAGATATTAGCCTTGGTACGGAAAAAGCGGTAAACCCCGGACGGTTTGAAGTACTTTCCAAATCCCCTTTAGTCATTCTGGACGGCGCTCACAATCCAAACGGTATGGACGCCTTTTCAAAAAGTGTGGAGGAATATACATACGGCAGCAGAATACTTATAACAGGTATGCTGAAAGACAAGGACATTGACGCCTCAATGGAGGCAGTTAAGGGGAAATTTTCTACGGTAATCACCCTTACCGTAAATAACCCGCGCACAATGCTTTCGGAGGAATTGGCAGAGATATGCAGGGGAAAATTTGAAAATGTACTTAGCTTTCACAGGGATTACATAGGGGCAGTTAAAAAAGCCCTCTCCCTTGCGGAAAAAGAAAATGCCACAGTTATGGTTTGTGGTTCCCTTTACCTTGCAGGGGATTTGCGTCCTATACTTATTGACAGTCTTGGAAATAAAAAATAATTTTCCGACAACTGAATATTACAAAATTTTATGCTCATACTAATTATTATATTAGTATGAGCTTTTTATTTTAAAAAAATACAAAGGAAGTTGAAGATGCTTAATACAACCTATGAAAACAAGGTGCTGACGGTTTTCCTCAGCGGTGAAATTGACCAGCACACCAGCAAAAATCTTCGTATGGAAATTGACTCTCAAACCGAGTCCCTCAGACCGGAAACCTTGTGCCTTGACTTTGACAATGTTAAGTTTATGGACAGCAGCGGAATTGGTCTGATTATGGGAAGATTCAGACAAATGTCCCTTTTGGGAGGAAGAATGAAAATTGTAAATCTGCCGGAAAACATTAAGAGAGTGGTATACCTTTCCGGAATACAAACATTGGGGGTAATCAAATGAATACACTGAACACAATGGAAATAAAGTTTCCCTCAAAAAGTATAAACGAAGGCTTTGCACGGTCTGTGGTTTCCTCCTTTATACTACAGCTTGACCCTACCATAAACGAACTTACGGACATAAAAACCGCCGTTTCCGAGGCGGTTACAAACTGCATTGTCCACGGATATGAGGACAATGCAGGCATTATTTACATAAAGGGAGAAATCAGAGAGGACAACCTTATCGTTTTTAAAATCCGTGACAAGGGCAAAGGTATTCCCGACATAAAAAAGGCTATGGAACCCCTGTTTACCACAGGAGGAGAGGAAAGAGCAGGACTGGGCTTTGCAGTTATGGAAAGCTTTATGGACAAGGTTAAGGTAAGCTCAAAGGAGGGCAAGGGAACAACAGTAACCCTTTATAAAAAAATAATCAGAACCAACTATGAAAAACCGTAATCAGATTATTGAAGAAAATTTAGGTCTTGTTCATTCCTGCTGTAAAAAATTCCGAGGAAAAGGAATAGACTATGAGGATTTGTATATGGCAGGCTGCACAGGATTAATCAATGCTGTGGACAGATTTGACGAAAGTCTTGGTTATAAGCTGAGCACCTATGCCGTGCCGGTGATTTTGGGAGAAATCCGCAGACTCTTCCGTGAAGGAGGAAGTCTGAAGGTAAGCAGGAGCATAAAGGAGCTTTACCTGAAAATTACCAACCTTACAGATAGGGACAGCGAGCTTACCGTAAGCCAGCTTGCCCAACGGCTGGGTACTACGGAGGAAAAAATTGCAGAGGCACTTTCCGCCGGAAAAATCCCCCTTTCCCTCACTTCGGAGGACAACGGAGAAATCGACCTTACAGTCAGCTCCTGTGAGGAGGACTACACGGAAAAACTTTCCCTAAAAGAGGCGCTGAAAGAATTGGATACACAGGACAGCCGTCTTATAGATTTGCGTTACTACAAGCATATGACCCAGACAGAGGCAGGGAAATATCTTAATATGACCCAGGTACAGGTAAGCCGCAGGGAGAAAAAAATTTTACACTCCATAAGAAAGAAAATGTTGTGTTAAAAAAGGTCACTTCAATTTTGAAGTGACCTAAATTTTATTTAAAATTGGTTTTAAAAAAGTTTTCTATTTTGTCAAAGGGAATAATATCTGTTCTGTCGTACAGGTCCGTGTGAACAGCGCCTGGAATAATCATAAGCTCCTTGTTATCCCTATACTTGCTGTTTCTAATCATATCTTCATATGCGTCCTTGCTAAAGTAGCAGGAATGTGCCTTCTCTCCGTGTATCATCAGTACTGCACTGCGGATTTCACTGCTGTATTTGAGGATAGGCATATTTATAAAGGAAAGTGAGGAGGTTATGTTCCAGCCGCTGTTGGAGTTAAGAGAACGACTGTGGTATCCCCTGTCCGTCTTGTAGTAGTCGTAGTAGTCCTTTACAAAAAAAGGAGCGTCCTCCGGAAGCGGGTCAACAACACCCCCTGCCGTTTCATAGTACCCCTTTTTGTAGTCAACAATTCTCTGGGCGTTAAGGCTTTTTTTCAACTGGTAACGCTCATCTTCGTCCATAGAGTCAAAGTAACCCCTTGCGTTTACCCTTGTCATATCGTACATTGTGGAGGAAACTGTTGCCTTTATACGGGTATCCATTGACGATGCATTAATTGCCATACCGCCCCAACCGCAAATTCCGATAATGCCGATTTTGTTTTCGTCAACATTTTCCTGTAGTGAAAGAAAGTCTACAGCGGCAGAGAAATCCTCTGTGTTAATATCGGGGGAAGCAACATACCTTGGCGTACCTCCGCTTTCACCTGTAAAGGAGGGGTCAAATGCAAGGGTGATAAATCCCCTTTCCGCCATTATCTGTGCATAAAGACCCGAGGACTGTTCCTTAACTGCACCGAAAGGTCCGCATACCCCTATAGCGCCTAACTTTCCCTGTATATTTTTTGGGGTATACATATCCCCTGCAAGGGTTATTCCGTAGCGGTTGTGAAACGTCACCTTGCAGTGGTTCACCTTTTGGCTTTTGGGAAATGTTTTATCCCATTCCTGTGTAAGACTAATACTGTTATCTGCCATAATAGTTCTCCTGACCATTAAAATTTTATACCCTTTCTTCATCGTAGTTGCCCAAAAAACTAAAGTCCGGCAGTTCCGTACTAAGGGCGCATAGGAGGTTCATAACATTTTCACTTCTCACATTACCTGTAAAATCAAGATAAAACAGATACTGAAAAGGTGCGTTTGCCATTGGCCGTGACTCAATCTTTGTAAGGTTAAGGCCTATTGAATTGAACCTGCAAAGCACGCTGTAGAGAGAGCCTGTAACATGGGGCAGTGAAAAGCAAAGGCTGATTTTCTCCGCCTCTTTGGGAATATAAAGTTTTTTGGAAATTACAATAAATCGGGTCATATTGTCACTTCTGTTTTCGTAATTATCCTCCAAAACCTTTAAGCCGTATTCCTTAACGGCACTGCTGTTACAAATTGCGGCAATATCTATCCTCTTGCTTTTTGCAACATCTCTTGCGGCAACGGCAGTATTGCTGACAGGCAGAGTTTTGTAATTGTTCTCTGCAATCTTATTACTGCACTGGGCAAGGGACTGGGGGTGTGACCACACCTCCTCAATATACTGCAGCTCCGCCTGGGGAATTGCCGCCAAACTGTAGCGGATTGGCATATCAATGGACTTTACAATATAAAATCTATGTTTAAGAATAAGGTCGTAAACATCACTTACAGAACCTGCGCTGGAGTTTTCAACAGGCAGTACTCCATAGTCTGCCCTGCCCTCCTCAATAGCATTAAAAACATTGGCAAAGCTCTTGTAAAACTGGGGCGTACAGCCGGGGAAAATCCTCATTGTTGCCTCGTGGTTATTCGCTCCCGCAAGACCCTGACAGGCAACCCTTGTTTCACCGTCAAAGGAGGGCAGCTGTCCTGCGCCCTCAATGAGATTTCTCATTTCCTCTCCCGAACCGATAATATTGTGCTGAAGAGCCCGTGAAAGCTCCATAATATTGCTGTATAGCATTTGTGCCGCAGGGCCGTATTCACCTCCGCGGACAAGCATTTCGTCAAGAATTTCCTGCTCCCTGTCTGTGTTTAGAACAGGAATATTGTGAGCCTTTTTGTAGTTGCCCACATCCTTTGCGCAGTCCATTCTTCTCTTAAAAAGCTCTATAAGACGCTCATCTATTTCGTTAATTTCCTGTCTGATTTCCTGTAAATCTCTCATTTTATTCTCCGTTTAAGAAAGCAAATCCAGCATTGTAATGGCTGTTACAGCCTCAATAACAGGAACGGCTCTAAGTACAATGCAAGGGTCGTGTCTGCCCTTTATTTCAAGAACATCATTCTTTTTTGTTTCAAGGTTAATGGTTTTCTGACTTTGGGCAATAGAGGGAGTTGGCTTGACAGCCACCTTAAAGGTAATTGGCATACCGTTTGTAATACCTCCCAAAATGCCTCCGCAGTTGTTTGTTTCGGTATAGACCTTTCCGTTTTCATCATAACGGAAGTTATCGTTGCTTTCACTTCCGTACATTTTTGTAAGGTCAAATCCCCTGCCAAACTCAATTCCTTTCATAGCAGGAACGCCGAAAACTGCCTTTGCAATTCTTCCCTCAATTCCGTCAAACATTGGAAAACCTATGCCGGGGTCCATACCCACCACTGCACATTCTATTGTTCCCCCTACTGAATTTTTGTTGGCAGACGCCTGTGCAACTGCATTTCTCATAGCCTCTTCCCTGCTTGAATCAAGGAGGGGAAAGGAACTGTTCAGCAGGGTATCAATAATTTCATCGGTAATACGGCAGGGGTCAAAGGGAATATCCTCAACATTTGCAATACTTCCGATATGGGCTGTAACTCTGACGCCCTTTAGTTTAAGAATTTCCTTACACACCGCCCCTGCAAAAACAAGGGGTGCGGTAATTCTGCCGCTGAAATGTCCGCCCCCTGCAATATCATTAAAGCCATTATACTTTATAAATGCAGGATAGTCGCTGTGTCCCGGACGGGGGCATGTTTTAATGTTGGAATAATCCTTGCTCTTTGTGTTTGTATTTTCAATAATAGCGCACATAGGCGCACCTGTTGTTGTATCCTCCAATATGCCCGAAAGAATTTGGGGCAGGTCCCTTTCCTTGCGGGGAGTTGCGGTTTTGTCGTTGCCCGGAGCCCTCCTTTTCATTTCAAAAAGGATTTTGTCCATATCAAGTTTAACGCCGGCAGGAAGTCCGTCAATAACCACGCCGATTGCCCTGCCGTGGCTTTCTCCGAAAACTGAAATTTTTATATTTTCACCTATTGTTGATGACATTTATTTTACCTCCAAGGCTCTGAAAATCCTTAAAAAAGTCCGGGTAGCTTTTGTTGATTGCCCGGCTGTCTGTAACAGTCACTTCATTCCTTGCAATAATTGAGGCAACAGCGCTTGCCATAACTATTCTGTGGTCGTTACAGCCCTCTGCCTTTCCTCCGTTGAGAACTCCCGTACCCTGTATAATAAGACCGTCCTCAACCTCTGCAACCATACCCCCAAGTCGGTTAATTGCCTCGCTTGTGCTTTTCAGCCTGTCGCTTTCCTTTATTCTAAGGCGCTGTGCATTGTAAATTCTTGTAACGCCCATAGCTCCGCTTGCACAAACTGCCAGTATGGGTACTAAATCCGGAATTTGGCTTGCGTCTATGTCAATGGCTCTCATTGGTCTTTTCTCAACTGTAACAGAGTTTTCCCCCGGGGTAACCTTTGCGCCGAATTTTTCTATGAGGTTACAGATTTCCCTGTCCCCTTGGGTTGAATTAAGGTCTACGCCCTTTACTGTAATTTTTCCCCCAAGGGCGCCTGCCGTCATAAAAAATGCCGCCTGACTCCAGTCCCCCTGTACAGTGTAGTTTTGCGGAATATACTTTTGGTTACCCTTTACAAAGTAACCGTAGTCCTTTACTTCCACATCAACCCCAAACCTTTTCATAGTGTCTATAGTCATATTTATGTAGCCAACACTTTCGGGCTTTGAGGTTAAAATAATTTTGCTGTCCCCTTCAAGGATTGGAAGAGCCAGCAAAAGTCCTGTTACAAACTGACTGGAAACATTTCCGGGAACCTCAAATGTACCGCTTTTCAGCTGACCCCTCACTCTAAGGGGAAGTCCCCCTTGGGTAATACACTCCACCCCGTTTTTTGGGAGGGTATCAAGATAAATTCCAATGGGTCTTTCAGGAAGTCTGCCCCTGCCTGTAAAAGTCGCATCCATACATAGGGCAGACGCCACGGGAATAAAAAATCTTAGGGTGCTCCCGCTTTCATAACAGTCAAGACTTGCAGATGAACCATAAAAAAGGTGACTGCTGTCAACTGTCAGTGTGTCACCCTCAATCTCTGCCTTTGCGCCCAGCGCCCTTACGCAATCTATTGTAGCATTTATATCCTGTGAAAGTGTAAGATGTGATATTGTACTTTTGCCCATAGCAAGGGCGGCACAGATTATTGCCCTGTGTCCGTCGCTTTTTGAGGCAGGAACATTTACCTCTCCCCTAAGCACGGAGGGTTTTATAACCACATCAGCCATATTACTGCTCCTCCGCTGTTTCCAAATAATGTTGGAAATCCCTTTGACTTATTTTCTTAACCCTTGCCTTGCCGATAGAATTGAGAATTACAATATCAATATCCCTGCCGGAGGTTTTTTTGTCGCTTTGTGAGGCAAAGGCAATATCCCTTAAAGACGCCTCATCATAAGTGGGAAGATTATAAGTCCTGCAAAGCTCTGCAATTTTAGCAGCAGTACCCTTTGAAGATACTCCCTCCGCCTCGCTTGCCCTGCTCATCATTACCATACCGATGGCCACAGCCTCACCGTGGGAAAGTTTTTTGTATTCATAAATTTTTTCAAGGGCATGACCTATGGTGTGACCGAAATTAAGGAGCTTTCTTTCTCCCGACTCCTTTTCATCGTTTTGCACAATATCTCTTTTAATATATACACATCTGAAAATTATATTTTCAATATCAAGCTGGTCCATTCCCTTTTTAAGCAGCCTGAAAAGACCTAAAGACTTGATACAGCCGTATTTTATAACCTCAGCCATACCGTCGTTTATATATCTCTGGGGCAGGGTGTTAAGTGTGTCTGGGTCAATAAGCACAAGGCTGGGCTGCCAAAATGCGCCTACAAGATTTTTACCCTGTTTAATGTCATAGCCTGTTTTGCCCCCAACAGAGGAATCCACCTGTGCAAGAAGTGAGGTGGGAACCTGGATAAACTCAATTCCACGCAGATATGTTGCCGCCACAAAGCCTGCCATATCCCCTGTTACACCGCCTCCAAGGGCAAGAATCATATCCTTTCTTGTTACATTGTTGTCTGCAAGATGGCTGTACATAGCCTCAATGGTTCTGAAATTCTTTGAGGTTTCTCCTGCCTTAAAGACAAATTCGGAAACAATAAATCCCGACTGTTTAAGGGATGCAATAACCCCCTGGCTGTAGAGGGCGTGAACATTACTGTCTGTAATAACCGCAACCCTGGTAGGCGAAGATACACTTTTTATGTATTCACCGCAGTGGTCGATTATTCCCCTGTCAATAATAATATCGTATTTTCTTCCTGTATTTACTTTAAGCTTTTTCATTCGCCTAAAGCCTCCTTAATCTGATGACCCTTTTTCAGCAGGTCCATAAGTTTTTTTCTGTCATTTTCCTGTATAGCAAACCCTATACTTCTTATATTTGTAATAAGGGTTTCCAGTTCCTTTAAAAGTGGCTCTTTGTTTTCCAAAAAAAGCTCGCTCCACAGTTCTGCATTAATATTGGCAACCCTTGAAACATCTCTGTAACTGCCTGCGGAAAAGCCCTTGTGGTTCATACAGTTTGGGGAGAGAACATATGCACATGCCAGCACATGTGGGAGCTGACTTGTAAAGGCAATCATTCTGTCGTGTTCTTCCGGGGTGGTGATTTTTACGCCCCCAAACCCAAGGGACAGATTAAAGTCGGCAACTGTCTTTACCGCCTTATCATCTGCGTTACAGGGCACAATGATACAGCTTGCATTTCTGTATAAATCGGCGTCACTGACATCAAAGCCGTTTTTCTCTTTCCCTGCCATTGGGTGAACACCTACAAATGTAAATCCGAATTTTTGGCTGAGGCAGAGGAGTCTGTCACAAATCTCCCTTTTTATGCCGGAAGTGTCTGTAACGATTGCACCCTTTTTAATTTTATCCCCGTTAGTTTCAATGAATTTTACTGCCGCCCCCGGGTACACCCCTAAAATAATAAGGTCAGCTTCCCCAAGGCTGTCAGGCGTGCCTATTTCGTCAATAGCGCCGCACTCTAATGCCTTTTCAAGAGGGGCAGGACTTCTATTGATACCAACAACATAGTGGTCGGTATATTTTTTTATAGCCTTACAATAAGAGCCTCCTATTATACCAAGACCCACAACTGCAATTTTCATTATATCAATCCTTTAGATTACGGATTTTATCTTCCGCACCTTGTCAACTACCCTGTGAAATTCCTCCGGAGTCAAAGACTGTGCCCCGTCGCAAAGGGCGTGAGGCGGGTCATTGTGAACCTCAATAATAAGTCCGTCTGCACCGGCGGCAACCGCCGCCATAGCCATAGGCTCTACAAGCCAGCTTTGACCTGTGGCGTGGCTGGGGTCAATAATAATAGGCAGGTGGCTCAGCTTTTTAATTACGGGAATTGCCGATAAATCCAGGGTGTTTCTTGTAAATTTTTCGTAGGTCCTAATACCCCTTTCGCAGAGAATAACCTGCTGATTTCCCTCAGCCATAATGTATTCCGCACTCATAAGCCATTCTTCAATGGTAGCGCTTAGTCCCCTCTTTAGAAGAATTGGTTTGTCTAATTTTCCGAGCCTTTTAAGGAGGCTGAAGTTTTGCATATTTCTTGCCCCAACCTGAATAATATCAACATCGCTGAAAAGGTCAATATCAGTCTCGCTCATAATCTCCGTCACAATGGGAAGTCCCGTTTCCTCCCTTGCCCTTTTAAGGTATTCAAGACCCTCTGCCTTTAGTCCCTGAAAGGCATAGGGGGAGGTTCTGGGCTTGAAAGCGCCTCCACGCAGTACAGTTGCCCCAAAGTCCTTAACCGCCTTTGCAATTTCAGTAACCTGCTGTTGGGACTCCACGGAACATGGTCCTGCCAAAATGGAAAGACTGCCGTCTCCGATTTTTGCCCCGTTGCTAAGTGTAATAACCGTATCCTCCGGGTGGAATTTTCTGTTTGCCTTTTTATAAGGCTCCTGTACACGCTTAACGGAATATACAATATCCTGTGCGTTTATATAATCTATATCTATGCTGACAGTGTCGCCGATAAGACCAAGTACAGTTTCGTTGACGCCCTGCCACTCATTTACAGTAACATCATAATTCTTTTTAAGGGCTGTGGAAAACTTATCAATAGTTTCCCTGCTTGTTCCCCTTTTTAAAACAATAATCATAATATTCCTCCCAAGAATACTACATTATAATAATTTTAACTAATACATTTTACCACTTTAAAGCCCTTTATTCAATAGATAGTCAGGTTTTTTATGGTAAAAATCAAGATTTTGTTGCAGTAAGTATAGAGATAGCAACCTGCAGCGGACTGTTATCTCCGTTAATCACAATATCAGCCGCCTTTTTATACAGGGGCATTCTCTTTTCGTAAAGCTCTTTCATAGCTCTGTCCCTGTCGGGGCGCTGTAAAAGGGGTCTTGTTTTGTCGTATTTAAGCCTTTCCTTCAGAACTTCAAGGGGTACATCAATAAGTACAATAGTGCCGGTATCTTTTAAAACCTTTACATTTCTTTCAAAGGTCAGAGCGCCGCCCCCTGTTGAAATGATTACGCCCCTTTTTTGTGAAAGCTCCCTGCAGGCTCGGTACTCCAGCTCCCTAAAATACTCTTCGCCGTACTTTTCAAAAATCTCCGATACCGTCATATTATTGGTCTTTTCAATATAGGCGTCGGTATCTATAAGGTTCATACCCGATTTCTTTTTTAGATTTTCCCCTACTGTAGTTTTACCGCAGCCCATAAAGCCACAGAGAATTATATTCTTGTTCATCACCTGTTTTTTAACTCCTCTATACATTCAACGCAAAGTCTGTTTATATCCTCCTTGTCAAAGGTTACATCATTCCACTTTGTCTGGGCAACAACCGCCTGCCATACAAGCATTGACATACCTCCCACAGCCTTTGCCCCGTTTGCCTTGGCTTTCTGCACAAGGAGTGTTTCCAAAGGATTGTATATTGCGTCAAAAACTGCCTTTGAATTATTTATAATCTTGTTGCCCACGGGACAGGCCTCTGTGTTGGGGAACATTCCTACAGGCGTGGCGTTTACAAGAATATCAATGTCCCCCTGTAAATCCTTAATATTGCAAACCTCTACTTTCGGTTTTTTCTCAAGTATATCAAGGCTTTCAAGTTCCTTTTTCAGTCCCCTTGCAATTTCTAAATCTTCACTTCTCACCCCAAATGTAAGGTCATTTTCTCCAAGAACGGCCTCATATGCCATTGTCCTTGCAACGCCTCCGCACCCTAAGATAACCGTTCTTCCCCTGTAGGGAATATCCGCACTTTTCAGGGCAAGGAGAAAACCGTCAGGGTCCGTTGTATATCCTTTATAGTTTCCGTTATCATTAAAGACTGTATTCACACTTCCGTACAGCTTTGCCTTGGAATCCAGTTCGTTTACAAAAGGAATAATGGCCTGCTTATGTGGAATTGTAATATTAAAGCCCTCAAGAGATGAAAGCTCCTCTTTAAACATTTTTTCAAGCCTTTCGGGAGGTATGTCGTACACTCCGTACTCACCGTCTATACCCGCAAGGCTGAATAATCTTTTATGAATAAAAGGCGACATAGTGTGTCCAATAGGATGACCGATAACTCCGTACCTCTTTATTGCCATAAATATACCCCATTTCCCAAAATAATTTGTAATAAAATATAAAATTTTTGAAATAAATATTGACAAAGTCACAATTTACTTATAGTATAATTGTAGTGGCTATGAGACTATTTTATCAAATAACAGATAATTTGTCCATAAAAGCTTATCATTTTGTTTTTTTATACAGGAGGCTATTACTATGGTATTAGAAAAAGTAAAGGCTATTTTAGCTGAACAGTTTGATGTTGAGGAAGATACAATTACAGAAGATACTTCTCTCCAGGACGATTTAGGTGCAGATTCACTTGATGTTGTAGATCTTCTTATGTCTATTGAAGATGAATTTGATATTGAAGTTCCCGACGAAGATGTTGAAAACATTAAAACAGTTGGTAACCTTGTATCTTACATCGAACAGAATTCCTAATCAATAGTTTGCAAAATTTGAGGGTTGGCTCTGCCGACCCTCTTTTTTTAACGGCGAATTATACTTGAAAAACCTTTGCAACTTCTGTATAATGGAAATGATATGTATTAAAAGAAAGGATTTTGCTTTATGGGTAACAACAAAAAGTTTGTTTCTGCCATTACAAGCCGTGACGAGGACTTTGCAAAGTGGTACACGGATATAGTAAAAAAGGCCGAGCTTATTGACTACAGCGGGGTTAAGGGATGTATGGTAATCCGTCCCTACGGCTACGCTATTTGGGAGAACATTCAGAGTGACCTTGACAGAAGATTTAAAGAAACAGGTCACGAAAATGTTTATATGCCAATGTTTATTCCCGAAAGCCTGCTCCAAAAGGAAAAGGAGCATGTTGAGGGTTTTGCCCCCGAATGTGCCTGGGTAACTGTAGGGGGACAGGAAAAGCTCCACGAAAGGCTCTGCGTCCGTCCCACATCAGAAACGCTTTTCTGCGAACACTACAGCAAAATCATTGAAACATACAGGGATTTGCCAAAACTGTATAACCAGTGGTGCTCTGTTGTAAGGTGGGAAAAAACAACCCGCCCATTCCTCAGAACCAGTGAATTTCTCTGGCAGGAGGGTCACACTATGCACGAAACCCAGGAGGAGGCCAGGGAAGAAACCCTTAGAATGCTTAAAGTGTATGAAGATTTCTACAAAGAAACCCTTGCAATTCCTGCGGTCGTGGGCAAAAAGACGGAAAAGGAAAAGTTTGCCGGCGCAGAGGAAACATATACAATCGAACCTATGATGCACAACGGCGTTGCCCTTCAGGGAGGCACTTCCCACTACTTTGGAGACGGTTTTGCAAAGAAGTTTGATATTACTTTCCAGGGCAGGGACAATAAACAGCACTATCCCCACCAGACCTCCTGGGGCGTATCCACAAGAATGATTGGCGCTATCATTATGGTTCACAGCGATGACGAGGGCCTTGTACTTCCGCCGAAAATCTCCCCGATTCAGGTTGCCCTTATTCCTATTGCACATCATAAAGAGGGTGTGCTTGAAAAGGCAGAGGAGCTTTATAACAGACTTAAAAAGGACTACAGGGTAAAGCTGGATAGCAGCGACAACTCCCCGGGCTGGAAATTTGCCCAGTACGAAATGAAGGGCGTTCCTTTAAGAATAGAAATCGGTCCTAAGGATATTGAAAACAACCGGTGCGTCATTGTAAGGCGTGACACAAGGGAGAAAATTTTTGTTTCCCTTGATGAACTTGAAAGCAAGGTTGCGCAAATTTTGGAAACTATCCATTGGGATATGTATAACAGGGCACTTAAAAATATGGAGGAAAAAACCCATATTGCCACTACATATGATGAATTTTGTGAAATTGCAGACAAAAAACCCGGCTTTATTAAGGCTATGTGGTGCGGTGAAACAGAATGTGAAGAAAAACTTAAAGATGTTACAGGTGGCGTTAAATCCCGCTGTATCCCCTTTGAGGAAGAGCATCTAAGCGACACCTGCGTATGCTGCGGCAAACCTGCAAAGCATATGGTTTACTGGGGTAAACAGTATTAATTTAAAATAAATACCTATAAAGGAGGGGTGTGAAATGCCCATTAAGGTTGCCAACAATCTGCCTGCAATAAAAATACTTGAAGATGAAAATATTTTTGTTATGCCGGAGGATAGGGCTATGTCCCAGGACATCAGACCCCTCAAAATTGTTATTCTCAACATAATGCCTACCAAGGTGGAAACGGAAACCCAGCTTATAAGACTTCTCAGTAATACCCCCTTGCAGGTGGATATAGATTTGCTCCACACAGCAAGTCATTTTTCAAAGAATACAAGCCGACATCACCTGGATACATTTTATAAGAGCTTTGATGATATAAAATCTAACAGATATGACGGAATGATTATTACCGGTGCGCCTGTTGAACATATGGACTTTGAACAGGTTGACTACTGGCAGGAGTTACAGCAGATTATGGATTGGTCCAAGAAAAATGTGTGGTCAACCCTCCACATTTGCTGGGGCGCACAGGCAGGACTTTACCACCACTACGGTATTCATAAAAGGGAGCTTGAAGAAAAAATCAGCGGAATTTACCGCCACAAAATTCTGGCAAAGCTCCACCCCCTTTTAAGAGGCTTGGACGACATTTTTATGATGCCCCATTCAAGGTACACAGAGTGTATTCCTGAGGAAATCGAGAATAACCCGAACCTTGAAATTCTTGCCGCCAGTGAAAAGGCAGGTATAGCAATAGTTGCAGATAAACCCTGTAGAAAATTCTTTATTTTCGGCCACGCCGAATATGACAGAATGACCCTTGCCCAGGAGTACCAAAGGGATATAGAAAGGGGCATTAACCCAAAAATTCCCTACAGCTATTTTCCAAAGGATGATGCTGCAAAAATCCCCGATAAAAAGTGGAGAAGTACCGCATTTCTTATTTTTGCAAATTGGCTTAACTATTTTGTATATCAGCAAACCCCCTTTGACCTTAGCGAGCTTGACAATTAAATTATTACAGTGAAAAAGGCAGTTCATCTGAACTGCCTCTTATTTTTATAGCATATATACTTTTTTAAGATTAAAGTCCCCCGACGCCCTACCTTTTCTTTATTTCCGCTGTCCATTAATATTCAAGGCCTTTGGTTGTCTTTAGGAATTTGTAGAACTCATTGTAAATTTTATCTGCTCCTCCAACGCTGTCGCTTTCAATATTAAGGGGCATAATAGGGTCGTGTACCGAAAGTCTTAGGAGGAACCAGCCGTCCCCCTTTTCCTTATCAAATGAAACTCTAATGCCCTCCCTGTTGTCGTCGGCAACAATCCAGTCAGGTTGACTGTTTGCGTATGCCTCCAAATCTGCAATAATTTTTTCTCCGCATTTTCGGAAATCCTCCTCTGTAATTTTAAAGCGTATTTCCCTGCTTTCCACAGGCTCTTTTAAATCTTTAAGGAGCATATCAATGGTTTTGCCCTCTCTTTTAAGCTGCGCCATTTTAATAATAATCTTTGTGCAAAGATATGCCCCGTCGTCCAGAAAATAGTTTTCTTTCATAGCGCCGTGGCCGGAGGTTTCAATGGCAAGGGGACAATATTCCCCTGCCTTGTTAAGCTCTATTCCCTTGTCAATAACATTCTTATAACCTCTCCTGTAGCGGTAGTGCTTACCGCCCAGATTTTTTTCAATAAATTCCTTTAATCCCGATGAGGTTACGGAGTCGGTAACAATAGTACCTCCCCTCTTGCCCTCCAAGGCTATTGCAGAGGCAAGAGCAACAAGTCTGTTTCTGTTGATTTCCTTGCCGTAGCTGTCCACAGCACCCCCTCTGTCAACATCTGTATCAAATATAACGCCCAAATCCGCCTTGCTTTTCAACACCGCATTTTTTATTGATTCCATAGCAGTCTTGTCCTCAGGGTTGGGTATATGGTTAGGAAACATACCGTCGGGGTCAAGGTAGACAGAACCCTCTGTATCCGCACCAAGAACCTGGAGAACATCTTTGGCATAAAAGCCCCCTACGCCGTTGCCTGCGTCCACAACAATCTTAAAGCCCTTTAAAGGCTTGTCATAATCCTCTGCATTAACTTCCTTTTTAATAATATTGCAAAGGTGACGGCTGTATAGACCCATATAGTCCATTTCTTCAACTGTACCGCTGTTAAGGATTTTCGGCATATGGTTGTCCTGGGCGTGCTGTAAAATAATTTCAATGTCACTTCCCTCAAGACCACCGTCAGGTGTAAAAAATTTAAGACCGTTTCTGTTAAAGGGGTGGTGGGACGCCGTAATCTGCACAGCTCCGTCACATTCTAAATCCACAGTAGTCATAAACATAGATGGTGTGGAGGAAAGGCCTGTATAAATCACCCGCACACCGGACTTTTTCAGGCTGTCAATTACATCGTCTGCAATTCTTTCACCGCTGATACGGGAATCTCTGCCTACGGAAACAGTCAGCTCCTCAGGATTTTTCCCCCTTTTTTCGGAGAGCCACAGCACAAAGCCAAATGCCATTTTCTTTACAATTTGGTCGGTAAGGTTTACTTCCTCTCCCTCTACACCGCTGCATGCTACTCCCCTGATATCTGTACCGCTTTTAAAGTTTTTATAGAATTTATCAAGCATAATACCGCTCCTTAAATATATTTTATTCTATTATACAATAAAGATAATAATATTACAAATCCCCATTGGAATGGGGTTTTTCAGTATTTTATTTCCATATAGGAAAATAAACAATTTGCACTTTTGTATGATTGTTTAATTTTATTTTCTTTTTTTGAATTAAATTGATAATTTTCACTAAAAGAAATTACAAAAGAATTTACCAAAAAATATAATGTGAAAATTTTTATTGCATATTGCACAAAAATGTTTCTATTTTGTTGACATAAACTTAACTTTCTTAGTCATTATATACAAGCCATTCTGCAATTCTTTGTTGACTTTTACTAAGTTGTGTGTATAATAATAAGTGTCAGGTAAATAGTCCACCTGATAATCACGAAAAAGTGATTAGATTAATAAACAGCCAAATGGTAAATGGCAGCACGAATTTTCTTTAAGGAGGAAAATGTTATGACAGACAATGTTATGAATCCAATCATCAACTTACACGACATCGATGTAACTAAATTCCTTGCCGTGCTCGACACTTGCGAAGGTAATGTTTATCTTGTTACAAACGAAGGCGATCGCCTTAATCTCAAGAGCAAACTATGTCAGCTGGTAGGTCTTACAAAGCTAATTGAAGGCGGCAAAATTTCAGAGGCATGTATCCTTTGTGAAAACAAGGAAGACGAATGTAAGCTCTTTAGATTCAACTTACTCGGTGATACAGGTAATGCAGAAATTGCTTAATTTACATCACATATAAGTCGCGTTTTGTTGAACGCTTTAATTTCAAAAAATCCTAAGGGGAAAGGCACTCATAAGAGTGCCTTTCTTCCGTTTGTATAATAATTATCTATAGTTATATTCATTTGGGTGGGCCTTTTTAAATATAGCAAAAATCTTTTCAATAAGATTTTTGTCGTCAATGCCCACATAAACCTCTTCTTTGTCGTCAAAGCTCTCAACCTTCAGGATTGTAAAGTCGTGGACGGCAGGGTCATTTTCCAGCAGTACGGCATATTCTTCATTCTTATAGTTTATCACATCAAGAAGCTGAAACTCAACCTCCCTGCCTAAATCGTCCTCCAGGGTAAAAATAACGCTCTTTTCCATAGATAATTCTCCTTTTCAAGTATGTACTTATATTACTACTTACAAAACTAAAAATCAAGGAAATAAGAAAAATCCCCTGCCTAAGCAGAGGATTTTATTTATAATTTATTAAAGATTAGTCGTTGATAGATGTAACAGCACCTGAACCAACTGTTCTGCCGCCCTCACGGATAGCAAAACGAAGACCTTCTTCAATAGCGATTGGTGTAATGAGTTCAACAGACATTTCAACATTATCGCCAGGCATACACATTTCTGTGCCCTCTGGGAGGCTGATTGTACCTGTTACGTCAGTTGTTCTGAAATAGAACTGAGGACGATAGTTGTTGAAGAAAGGTGTATGACGGCCGCCTTCGTCCTTTGTAAGAACATAAACCTGACCGCTGAATGCCTTATGTGGCTTGATTGAGCCCGGCTTTGCAAGAACCTGGCCTCTTTCAATTTCATTTCTCTGAACGCCTCTGAGAAGTGCGCCTACATTATCACCGCACTGTGCGTAGTCAAGCTGCTTTCTGAACATTTCAAGACCGGTAACAACTACCTTACGGATATCGTCTGTAAGACCAACGATTTCAACTTCTTCGTTTACGTTGATAACGCCTCTTTCAACTCTACCTGTAGCAACTGTACCACGGCCTGTAATTGTAAATACATCTTCAACAGGCATAATGAATGGCTTGTCGGAATCTCTTTCCGGTGTTGGGATAAATTCGTCAACAGCAGCCATAAGCTCGTGGATACAAGCATATTCAGGAGCTGATGGGTCTGTAGAAGCGCTCTGAAGAGCAACATAAGCAGAACCCTTAATGATAGGTGTGTCGTCGCCTGGGAAATCATATTCGCTAAGGAGATCTCTGATTTCCATTTCAACCAGTTCAAGAAGTTCTTCGTCGTCAACCTGGTCAGTCTTGTTCATAAATACAACGATGTATGGAACACCAACCTGACGGGAAAGAAGAATGTGTTCTCTTGTCTGAGGCATAGGACCGTCAGCAGCAGAAACAACAAGGATAGCGCCGTCCATCTGAGCAGCACCGGTAATCATATTCTTAACATAGTCAGCATGACCCGGGCAGTCAACATGAGCATAGTGACGGTTAGCTGTTTCATATTCAACATGAGCTGTGTTGATTGTAATACCTCTCTCTCTTTCTTCAGGAGCCTTATCGATATTAGCGTAATCAACAAAGTCTGCCTCACCGTTAAGGTTAAGAACCTTTGTGATAGCAGCTGTAAGTGTAGTCTTACCATGGTCAACGTGACCGATTGTACCAATGTTTACATGTGGCTTATTTCTTTCAAACTTTTCTCTTGCCATTTTTATAATCCTCCTTAGATTAAAATCTTGGTTATCTTATTGTAACAATATTACAACAAAAATGCAATACTTTTTCTGTAAATAATCGGCAAAATATAGCGGGATATATTAGTCGTTATTCTTTTTGCGCTTTGACATAATGTCTTCAGCAATAGATTTTGGAACTTCCTGATATGTGTCGGGTTCCATTACATACTGACCGCGGCCCTGTGTCTTGGAACGCATATCTGTAGCATAGCCGAACATTTCAGAAAGGGGAACATGAGCGTTAATACGCTGTGCATTACCAACTGCCTCCATACCCTGAATTTGGCCACGGCGGGAGTTAAGGTCGCCGATAACATCGCCCATATACTCCTCCGGTACAATAACCGTAACCTTCATCAGCGGTTCAAGAAGAACCGGGTCGGCTTTCTTCATAGCTTCCTTGAATGCCATAGAACCGGCAATCTTAAATGCCATTTCAGATGAGTCAACTTCGTGGTATGAACCGTCATAAAGCTCAACCTTACAGTCAACTACATTGTAGTTTGCAAGGATACCTGACAGCATTGCGCCCTGAATACCCTGGTCAACAGCAGGAATGTATTCCTTAGGAATAGCACCGCCCACAACGGAGTTGACAAATTCATAACCCTCACCCGGGTTTGGAGAAATACGGATTTTAACATGACCGTACTGACCTTTACCACCGGACTGACGGCTGTACTTAACATCAACATCTGCATCCTGACGGATTGTTTCCTTGTATGCAACCTGGGGTGCGCCGATGTTAGCCTCAACCTTAAATTCACGGAGAAGTCTGTCAACAATGATTTCCAGGTGGAGCTCGCCCATACCGGCAATAATTGTCTGACCTGTTTCCTCGTCAGTGTACGCCTTAAAGGTTGGGTCCTCTTCTGCCAGCTTTGCAAGGGCAATACCCATCTTTTCCTGGCCGGCCTTTGTCTTTGGCTCAATGGCAACCCTGATAACAGGTTCAGGAAATTCCATTGATTCAAGAATAATCGGATGCTTTTCGTCGCAGAGAGTGTCGCCGGTTGTTGTGTTCTTCAGACCTACAGCAGCGGCAATATCACCGGAATAAACACATTCAATATCCTTACGGTTGTTTGCGTGCATCTGGAGAATACGACCAAGTCTTTCTCTCTTGTCCTTAGACGCATTATAAACTGTGTCACCTGCATTTACCACACCTGAGTAAACTCTGAAGAAACAGAGCTTACCAACATAGGGGTCTGTGGCAATCTTAAATGCAAGAGCTGAAAATGGCTCGTCATCAGATGACTTTCTTTCGTCCTCTGCGTCTGTTTCGGGGTTAACACCCTTGATAGCCGGAACATCAACAGGAGCCGGCATATAGTCAACAATAGCGTCCAAAAGGAGCTGAACGCCCTTGTTACGATAGGAAGTACCACAACATACGGGAACCATTGCGTTGTCAATGGTTGCCTTACGGATTGTGGCCTTGATTTCCTCGATTGATAATTCTTCGCCCTCAAAATATTTTTCCATAAGAGCCTCGTCCTGTTCTGCAACGGACTCAATCAGTTTCTCATGGTATTCCTGGGCGATTTCCTGCATATCTTCAGGAATATCTTCATCTCTGATGTCCTTACCAAGGTCATCATAGTAAACCTCTGCTCTCATTGTTACAAGGTCAACAATGCCCTTAAACTGGTCCTCAGAACCGATAGGTAACTGAATGGGAACAGCGTTACAATTAAGTCTTTCTCTCATCATAGAAACAACTCTGTAGAAGTCAGCGCCCATAATGTCCATCTTGTTGACATAAGCCATTCTCGGAACTCTATAGGTGTCGGCCTGACGCCAAACTGTTTCTGACTGCGGTTCAACACCGCCCTTAGCGCAGAGGACTGTTACGGAGCCGTCGAGAACACGGAGTGAACGCTCAACTTCTGCTGTAAAGTCAACGTGGCCGGGGGTATCTATAATGTTGATTCTATGGTCTTTCCAGAAGCAGGTTGTACAAGCAGATGTGATTGTAACACCACGCTCCTGTTCCTGTACCATCCAGTCCATGGTGGCAGCGCCCTCATGAACTTCACCAATCTTATGATTGATACCTGTGTAGTACAGGATTCTTTCGGTTGTAGTAGTTTTACCGGCGTCAATGTGAGCCATGATGCCGATATTTCTTGTCATTTCAAGTGAAACCTGTCTAGCCATAATTATCCTCCTCTTCTAAATAGTAAACCAACAAATTCTTTCTGCAAAACAGATATTACCATCTGTAGTGTGCGAAAGCCTTGTTAGCCTCTGCCATCTTGTGGGTGTCCTCTTTCTTCTTGAATGAGCCACCTGTGCTGTTGATAGCGTCGAGGATTTCGCCTGCAAGTCTTTCCTTCATTGTTCTTTCAGAACGAAGTCTTGAATATCTTGTAATCCAGCGAAGACCGAGTGTCTGTCTTCTTTCAGGTCTTACCTCCATTGGAACCTGGTAGGTAGCACCGCCAACACGGCGAGCCTTAACTTCGAGAACCGGCATAACACATTCCATAGCGTTCTCAAAGGTTTCCAGCGGGTCTTTACCTGTCTTTTCCTGAATGATGTCAAATGCACCGTAAACGATTTTCTGTGCGACACCTTTCTTACCGTCTAACATAATGTTGTTAATAAGACGGGTAACAAGTTTTGAATTATACATTGGGTCCGGCAAAACATCACGCTTTGCGATTGAGCCTCTTCTTGGCACTTTACTTCCCTCCTTCACAATATTTGAGATATCATAGGTACTCGAAAGTGGCAAACTCCCGTACTGCCAACAGAAGCTCTATACTATATATAAAGCTCTGCTTACGCAGTAACTTGAAAAAATCAATCAGTAGTTTGTCAATTCCTTATTTACCTGCTTTTGGACGCTTTGCGCCATACTTTGAACGAGCCTGGTTTCTGTTTGCTACGCCCTGGGCATCAAGTGTGCCTCTGACAATGTGGTAACGAACACCAGGTAAGTCCTTAACACGGCCACCACGGATAAGAACAACTGAGTGTTCCTGTAGGTTATGGCCTACGCCGGGTATATAGGAACTAACTTCAATACCGTTTGAAAGTCTTACTCTGGCAATCTTTCTGAGAGCTGAGTTAGGCTTTTTAGGTGTAGCTGTTGACACTTTGGTACATACGCCTCTCTTCTGTGGGGAAGCATTGTCTGTAGCAATTCTCTTCTGAGAGTTCCAACCCTTTAAGAGAGCAGGTGCCTTAGCTTTCTTTTCAGAAACTTCTCTACCCTTGCGAACAAGCTGGTTAAATGTAGGCATTATATTCCTCCTTCTTCATTTATTTGGTTTTACCCATATTTGCGGAACTTTTCTGCAATTAAACGCAGTTATCCCATTCCACGCAAAATCCATTTTATCACAACAGTTACAACTTTGTCAACAATTATTTTCCCTAATTTAAGGGATTTTCCAGCCCTTTCCTTGTGAAATATTACTTATTTATTAGCTTTTAATCTTTTGTGACAAAAAAGAAGCTGTACTTTCGTACAGCCTCTTTTTTTTAGTTATTCAAAGGATGATGTGTTTGCCTGAATATAATTTTCTTCAAGCTCAACTCCATTATACCTGTGCATACCGGTACCGGCAGGAATCAGCTTACCGATAATAACATTTTCCTTTAGACCAACAAGGGGATCAACCTTGCCCTTAATAGCGGCGTCGGTGAGAACTCTTGTTGTTTCCTGGAAGGAAGCGGCAGACAGGAAGGAATCTGTGGCAAGAGCCGCCTTGGTAATACCAAGGAGAAGCTGGGTATAGGTTGCCTCTTTAAGACCCTCTTCGCCGTTTGCAATTCTCTTTCTAATCTTATTGTTCTCGTAGATAACCTCGTTGCGGTCGTAATTCTGACCGGCAAGGAATTTAGTTGAGCCGCCGTCCTCAATCTTAACCTTTTTAAGCATCTGACGGACAATAACTTCAATGTGCTTATCGTTAATATCAACACCCTGAAGACGGTATGTTGACTGAACCTCGGAAATAAGGTAATCCTGGACAGCACTGGGTCCAAGTATTGATAGAATATCCGCAGGATTAACTGCACCGTCGGTAATTTTATCGCCTGCCTTAATGGTCTGACCCTCTTCAACCTTAACTCTAAAGCCAAAGGGTATGAGGTACTGCTTTTCTTCACCGGTTTCCTTATTGTAGACAACGGCGTGACGGTTATTTTTGATTTCTTCAAACCTAACCTCACCGTCAATCTCGGAAATAATGGCAAGTGACTTAGGTTTACGAGCCTCAAACAGCTCTTCAACCCTTGGAAGACCCTGGGTAATATCCTCTGCGGAGGCAACGCCGCCGGTGTGGAAGGTTCTCATTGTAAGCTGTGTACCCGGTTCACCGATGGACTGAGCCGCAATAATACCAACAGCCTCGCCAACTGTAACAGGCTGGCCGTTTGCCAGGTTGGAGCCGTAACACTTCTTACAAACACCATGCTTTGCATGACAGCCCAGAATACTTCTGATTTCAATTTTTTCAACTCCGGAGTTTACAATAATATCCGCCTGGTCCTCGCTCATCATTTCGTCCTTGGAAACAATAACATTACCATTTTCGTCGCAGAAGTCGTGGAGCAGGTATCTTCCGATAAGTCTTTCTCTCAGGCCCTCAATTACATTGTTGCCCGACTTAATATCAAAGATTTCAAGGCCCTCGTCTGTGTGGCAGTCGTCTTCGTGAATAATAACTTCCTGTGAAACATCAACAAGTCGTCTTGTAAGATAACCGGAGTCCGCTGTACGGAGAGCCGTATCTGCAAGACCCTTACGGGCGCCTCTGGAAGAAATAAAGTATTCCAAAATGTTAAGACCCTCACGGTAGTTAGCCCTGATAGGAATTTCGATTGTCTTACCTGATGTGTTGGCAATAAGACCACGCATACCGGCAAGCTGACGAATCTGTGACATAGAACCTCTGGCGCCGGAGTCTGCCATCATATAGATTGGGTTAAATCTGTCAAGGTTATCCTGGAGCTTAGAGGTAACATCATTTGTTGCCTTTTCCCAAACCTTTAGCACTTCGGCATAGCGCTCGTCATCTGAACGGAAACCTGCCAGGTATTCATTACGGATTTCGTCAACCTGTGCCTCTGCCTGTGCAATAATTTCTTTCTTTTCAGGCGGTATTTTTGCGTCACAAACGGCTACTGTAATGGCGCCCCTTGTGGAATATTTATAACCCTGTGACTTAATATCGTCAAGAACCCTTGATGTAACATCTGTACCGTGTACTCTGATACAGGCGTCAATTATCTGACCAAGCTGTTTCTTGCCAACCAAAAAGTCAATTTCCAGCTTAAATTTATTTTCTTCAACTGTTCTGTCAACAAAACCCAAGTCCTGTGGAATAGGATTATTAAAGATAATTTTTCCTACTGTAGTTTCAATAATACCTGATTCAGGAACGCCGTTGATTTCCCTAGACATTCTCACCTTGATTTTTGAATGAAGTGTTACAATGCCTGTCTGGAAAGCCATCATAGCCTCGTCAACATCTCTGAATACTTTGCCCTCGCCCTTTTCTCCGTCCTTGTCAAGGGTCAGATAGTAAGAACCGAGAATCATATCCTGTGTAGGTACACAGACAGGACGACCGTCAGAGGGTTTTAACAGGTTGCCTGCGGCAAGCATAAGAAATCTTGCCTCTGCCTGTGCCTCTGCGGAAAGGGGTACATGGACAGCCATCTGGTCGCCGTCGAAGTCGGCGTTATAGGCTGTACATACAAGCGGGTGGAGTTTTAAGGCTCTGCCCTCAACCAGTACAGGCTCAAATGCCTGAATACCAAGTCTGTGGAGTGTAGGAGCTCTGTTAAGGAGAACAGGGTGACCCTTAATAACAACTTCAAGAGCATCCCAAACCTCAGGCTTTGCCCTTTCCACTGCCTTTCTGGCGGCCTTAATATTTACAACCGCCTTTGTTTCAACCAATCTTTTCATAACGAAAGGCTTAAACAGCTCAAGAGCCATTTCCTTTGGAAGACCGCACTGGTACATTTTAAGTTCAGGGCCAACAACAATAACGGAACGACCGGAGTAGTCAACACGCTTTCCAAGCAGGTTCTGACGGAAACGGCCCTGCTTACCCTTTAGCATATCCGAAAGAGATTTTAATGCTCTGTTGTTAGGACCTGTAACAGGTCTGCCCTTTCTGCCGTTGTCAATAAGTGAGTCAACAGCCTCCTGCAACATTCTCTTTTCGTTTCTGATAATAATGTCGGGAGCCTCTAATTCCAAAAGTCTTGCAAGACGATTGTTTCTGTTAATAACTCGTCTGTAAAGGTCGTTTAGGTCTGATGTTGCAAATCTTCCGCCGTCAAGCTGTACCATAGGTCTGATGTCCGGTGGAATAACAGGAATAACATCAAGAATCATCCATTCCGGTCTGTTGCCGGACTGACGGAAAGACTCTACAACCTCAAGTCTTTTTAAAAGTCTTATTCTCTTTTGACCGGAGGCTGACTCAAGTTCACCGGTAATTTCTGTGTAAAGCTGGTCAAGGTCAATTTCTGCAAGAAGTTCCTTAACAGCCTCGGCACCCATACCTGCCTTAAAGTCGTCCTCGTACTTTTCGTAAAGGTCCCTGTATTCTGTTTCGGAAAGAATCTGCATCTTGGTAAGTTCCCTGGCGTCGCCCGGGTCGATAACAATGTAGGACGCAAAGTACAGAACCTGCTCAAGGGCCTTTGGAGAAATATCCAGCATAAGGGAAATCCTTGAGGGGATACCCTTAAAGTACCAGATGTGGGATACAGGAGCGGCAAGCTCAATGTGACCCATTCTTTCACGGCGAACCTTGCTCCTTGTTACTTCAACTCCGCATCTGTCGCAGACTTTTCCCTTAAATCTAATCTTTTTGTATTTACCGCAGTGACACTCCCAGTCCTTTGTGGGTCCGAAAATCTTTTCGCAGAAAAGACCGTCTTTTTCCGGCTTAAGTGTCCTGTAGTTAATTGTTTCCGGTTTTTTAACTTCACCATATGACCATTCTCTGATTTGGTCAGGGGAGGCAAGACCGATTTTAATTGAATCAAATGTAATATTTTCCATTTATAACTGCCTCCTTATTAAAGTTCATCTGAACCGAAATCGTCGAAGTTCACCATATCCTCAATGTCTTCAACAATTCCGCTTTCGTCAAACATATTGCCCTCTTCGGAATCCTCGTCAAGTACAAAGCCCTCCATTGTTGTCATAACCTCTTCTTCCTCAAGGGATTCGTCGCTTTCAGCTACAGAGGGAATATCATCATCAAACTGCTGTTTAAGGTCTATTTCATTCTGGTATTCATCAAGCACCTTAACATCAAGTGCAAGGGACTGGAGTTCCTTAATAAGAACCTTAAAGGATTCGGGAATACCCGGTGTAGGAATATTCTGACCCTTAACGATTGCCTCATAGGTTTTAACACGGCCCACAACATCGTCAGACTTAACTGTAAGAATTTCCTGTAGCGTGTAAGCTGCGCCGTAGGCTTCAAGTGCCCAAACTTCCATTTCACCAAAACGCTGACCGCCAAACTGAGCCTTACCGCCCAGAGGCTGCTGTGTAACCAGGGAATATGGACCTGTTGAACGGGCGTGAATTTTGTCGTCAACAAGGTGATGGAGTTTAAGGTAATACATATAACCCACTGTAACAGGGTTATCAAATCTTTCACCTGTTCTTCCGTCAATAAGCCATGTTTTACCGTCCTCGCTGTAACCCGCGTCCTTGAGGCACTGGAAAATATCCTGCTCGTGTGCGCCGTCAAATACAGGTGTCATAATCTTCCAGCCAAGAGCCTTTGCCGCATAGCCAAGATGCACCTCAAGAACCTGACCGATATTCATACGGGAAGGAACGCCCAAAGGATTAAGAACAATATCAAGGGGAGTACCGTCCGGCAGGAAAGGCATATCCTCCTGTGGTAAAATTCTGGAAACAACACCCTTGTTACCGTGACGGCCTGCCATTTTATCGCCCACCGAGATTTTTCTCTTCTGTGCAAGATACACCCTTACAACCTTGTTTACGCCGGGCTGTAATTCAGAGGCGCTGTCCTCTCGTGTAAACACCTTAACATCAACAACAATACCTGTTTCGCCGTGAGGCACTCTAAGGGAGGTATCTCTGACTTCCCTTGCCTTTTCACCGAAGATAGCCCTTAAAAGTCTTTCCTCGGCTGTAAGCTCAGTTTCACCCTTTGGCGTTACCTTACCAACAAGTATATCTCCTGAACGAACCTCTGCGCCAATGTGGATTATACCGTCCTCGTCCAAATCTTTAAGCATATCCTCGCCCACATTTGGAATATCTCTGGTAATTTCTTCAGCGCCAAGTTTGGTGTCACGAGCCTCTGTTTCGTGTTCTTCTATATGGATAGATGTGTAAACATCATCACGGACAATTTTTTCATTAATAAGAACGGCGTCCTCGTAGTTGTAACCTTCCCATGTCATAAAGCCGATAAGGGCATTTTTACCAAGGGCAAGCTCTCCGTTATCTGTTGCAGGTCCGTCGGCAAGAACCTCGCCCTTTTTAACCCTCTGTCCTCTGTCAACAACAGGGATTTGGTTAATGCAGGTACTCTGGTTTGAACGCAGGAACTTAATTACATCAAAGTTTTGAATCCTGCCGCTGTCGTACTGAACACAAATGTTATCAGCAGAAACGCTTAGGACAATACCGTCCTCCTCAGCAAGTATACATACTCCTGAGTCTACCCCTGCTTTGTATTCCATACCGGTACCCACAATAGGAGCCTCTGTAACAAGGAGAGGAACAGCCTGTCTTTGCATGTTGGCACCCATAAGGGCACGGTTTGCGTCGTCATTTTCAAGGAAAGGAATGAGAGATGTGGCAACCGAAACAACCATTTTCGGAGAAATATCCATAAAGTCGAATGCCTCCGGTTTAAGCTCCACAAATTCTTCTCTGCATCGTCCGACAACTTTTTTATTTAGGAAACGGCCGTTTTCGTCCAAAGGCTCGTTGGCCTGTGCAATAGTATATTCGTCCTCAACATCGGCTGTCATATATACAACCTGGTCTGTGACAATACCTGTTTCCTTGTCAATCTTTCTGTAAGGAGCCTCTACAAAGCCGTATTCGTTTATCTTTGCAAAGGTAGCAAGATAGGAAATAAGACCAATATTAGGACCTTCAGGAGTTTCAATAGGACACATACGACCATAATGTGTGTAGTGAACATCTCGAACCTCAAAGCCTGCTCTGTCTCGTGAAAGACCGCCGGGGCCAAGGGCTGAAAGTCTTCTCTTGTGAGTAAGCTCTGCAAGAGGGTTGTTCTGGTCCATAAACTGTGAAAGTGGAGAACTTCCGAAAAATTCTCTGATTGCCGCAGTTACAGGACGGATATTTATTAGTGTATTTGGAGAAAGAGCCTCAGGGTCCTGTGCCTGGAGAGTCATTCTTTCTCTGATAACCCTTTCAAGACGGCTAAAGCCTATTCTGAATTGGTTTTGTAAAAGCTCACCTACGCAGCGGATTCTTCTGTTGCCAAGGTGGTCAATATCGTCAGTTACACCAATGCCCTGGGCAAGGGTGTTCATATAGTTAATAGTAGCAAATATATCGTCAATAGTAATATAGTTAGGAATAAGCTGCGGCCTGTTGTCAATAAGGGCCTCCTTTAGCTCTTCCTCTGTTTCACACTCATCAAGAATGGGGAACAGAACAGAGGCTCTGACCTTTTCGTTAATATTACATTCCTTTTTGGCGTCAAAATTAACATATCCCTTAATGTCAACCATACCGTTGGAAATAATTCTTACAGGGGTGTCGTCATCTCTCTTAACAAATGCAAGAGTAACACCTGCATTTTCAATTTCCATTGCCTTTTCTCTGGTGATTTTCTCATCAGGGAGGGCCATAACCTCGCCGGTTCTTGGGTTTGCAACAGGAGAGGCAAGGACCTGGTCTGCAAGGCGCTGGGAAATGCCTAACTTTTTGTTATATTTATATCTGCCTACCTTTGACATATCATATCTTCTGTCGTCAAAGAACAGATTAGAAAGGTGTGTCATGGCAGATTCTACTGTAGGAGGTTCAGAGGGTCTTAACTTCTTATAAACTTCAAGTAAACCCTCCTCTGCATTGGTAGTGGTGTCCTTTTCAATAGTAGCCTTGATTCTGTCGTCTAAATCAAAGATATCTACAATTTCTCCGTCCTTGCCTATTACGGTAAGGTCAACATCTTCCGGACTCCATTTTTCTCCGTTTGCCTCTTTCTCTTCCCTGTCCTTTAGAAGTGCTTCAAGACCAATAAGAGCTCTTATAAATACTGTTACGGGAATTTTTCTGTTCTTGTCTATACGAACATAGAAAACATCGTTAATGTCGTTTTCATACTCCAGCCATGCACCGCGGTTTGGAATTACAGTTGAGGAGTAAAGCTCCTTACCTGTTTTGTCATGTTCCATTTTGTAGTAAACACCGGGACTTCTCACAAGCTGGGAAACAATAACTCTTTCAGCGCCGTTAATAACAAATGTGCCGCTGTCGGTCATAAGGGGGAAATCACCCATAAATACATTGGATTCCTTGATTTCACCTGTTTCCTTATTTAAAAGTCTTGCTGTTACCCTGAGAGCTGCAGAGTATGTGGCGTCTCTTTCTTTACACTCAATAACTGAGTAATTCGGCTTTTCAATGTCCAGCTCATAGTCCATAAAGTCAAGCACAAGGTTTCCTGTGTAGTCAGTAATACCTGATACATCTTTGAAAACTTCCTTTAAGCCTTCCTCAAGGAACCACTGGTAAGATTTCTTCTGAATATCAAGAAGATGAGGCATTTCAATAACTTCATCAATCTTGCCAAAAGACATTCTTTCGCTTCTGCCGAGCTTAACCGGTTTGACATCTACCACTTTAGTTCACTCCTTTTCTATATTTGCACTACTTTAAAATATGTTGGGCAGAGTCCCTCTTTTGATGTATTTATACAAATTACCACTTGACAAGTTACCTCACTTGTGGTAATATTCACCCATAGTTAAATGGGATAAGCGACACTACCGCATGATATTATGCCAAACCATTATAAAGGAAAATTATAGATATGTCAAGGGTTTTTCGCATTTTTGTGATAAAACCCTGTTTTTTTACATAAAATAATGCCTTACAGGAATTTTTACCTGTAAGGCATTTTTTATTTTCCTTTTTTTACCTGTGATAATACATATCTAAACACCCGACACCGTTGTTAGTTTTGGTATTTTTCAAAAAGGATTTTTATATATCATTTTTGTAAACGCAGTCCAGATAATCCAGCATAACCTTGTCAAGCATATTTTCCATTTCCTCTGGATTATCAGGCAGGCAGATAATTGTCTGTCTGCCGCTTCGCATTATATATCCGTCATTTTCCCCTACAGGGTTTTTAATTCTTTTGGGTATTATCTCTGTAGAGGAGTTGGCAAGTGCTTTGGAAAAAACATTGGATATGCCCCTTACATCCTTAGTTTTAAGCCCTCCTATAATTATAACAAGATTAACGCACTGAAGGTGACCGTTAAGCTGCATACCAAGACTTTCGGGATTAGTGGAGGCGGTAACGGTATTTATCTCATACTTCCGCTCCTTAAAAATCTCATTAAGTGTTTTTTCACACAATGCGGTTTTCTTTGCCAGATAGAAAACAATATCACATTTCATTTATGGCTCCTCCTGAACTTCTGTCCTTGCAACGGTAGGCTCTGTTGCCGTAGTAGTGGGCTTAGTAGGGGCAGGCTTCCTTGTTGTAGGCACAGGCCGTGTGGTTGGTTTGGGTTTTGCGGTAGGTTTAGGCTTAGTAGGCTTAACCTTAGGCTTTTTTGGTTTAGAGGGTTTTGTGGGCTGTGGAATTTTTATACTGCGATATATAGGCTTTACAGTTATGTTGGATTTAACATTTCTGTATGACCTGCTCCAATGAATAAAGGAATATTTGTAATACTTAGTAGACGCCTTTTTCGGAGCCTTTGGAGGCTTTGCACTACTGTTTTCCTTTACCCTCTGACTGGAAATAACCTTTCCCTTTGAATCAAGGAATTTCACTGTATAGTATTTTGGCTTTGGCTTTGTTGTAGAAGTTGTAGGCTTTGTGGTAGAGGTAGATGCTGATGTTGAGGGCTTTGTGGTAGTTGTCCTTTCCTGAACAAACTTACCTCCTGTCAAAGCCTCTTTGCCCTTTAGCTTTCCCCTGCCGTCGTACCAGTCAATATTGCCCTTTTTATATTCCGACTTAAAGGTGGAAATTTTCGGCTGTGTGCCTCCAAACCTCCAGTAGAAATCATTGGGGAAATAGGGGTTTGGATTTTTCTTTGCATTTGCGGAAATAACATTTTTGCTTTCTCCCGCCCGTACCTTTCTGCCTACAACAACTGTTCTGTAGTTGCTGTTCACTTCATAGGAGCAGGTTGAAAGGGTGGCAAGCTTATCCTTTTCGTTTACATCAACAGGACAGTTTACCATTGACCTTACCCTTACATTGTAAACATAGTTCATAAATTCCGCATCACTGCCAAAGTCGCCCTGAATATAGTTGAAGAAACCGGAGCTGTTCTTGTCCCCTGTGGTTTTGAAAACAGAAATTATTTTGTAAACCACATCTCCCTCATCAGGCGTACTTAGTGTAAAGGTTGGGGATTTTTTGTAAAAGTCCATATCTATTGAGGTCTTTCCGTATTTGAGAAGATTGGAAAACATACTGCCGTCCATCATATGGTGGCCGTGCATAACAACATTTTTGCTTTTGGCACCCTTTTCACTGCGGAAATCTATAAATATACTTCCGTAGTCAGAATAGTTTTTTTCGTAATTATTGTAAAGATAGTATTGGCTTTTCAGGGTGTCCTCTTTGTGGAAAAGTACGGGATAGTCGATGTTGGTGTGGGGCACATTTATCCATGCCACAATTTCGCTGTTAATGTCCTTTAGCTTTTTAAAGTTCTTAATTCTTTCCTCTTCTGTAACAGTCTTTGAAGTGTCGCCGTCATAGTAAATGGACTGAATTTCCGACTGTATGGCGGTATTCTCCGCCGATTTATATACGCTGTTGTAGAGAAGATATGACCCTGCTGCAACAAAAGCTATAACTGCAACTGTCTGAACAGCCTTGCGGATAACCTCTCTTTTTTCATCTGTTCTAAGGGGTACTCTGTTGGCAATAAAGGTCTTTGCCCTTGTGTCATATTCTTTAACTATGTATTCCTTATTTTCCTTCAGGTTTTTTTCAAGGAATTTTCCCATAGATTTCAGACAGGTTTTATCTGCCTTTTCCAAAGAGAAAAATTTTATCCCCAAAACCTCAAAGGCAAAGCCAAGGTCATTTTCGTATACAGGAATTTTCTTTTTAAAATATGTACTGTCACGCAGGTATTTCCACCTTGCCTTAATATTAAAGAGAAGTTTTTTTGCCTTTGGTTTAAAATTCACATAGGCAATTTCCAGCTTGGAAACATCTTTTTTCTTTAGAATTTCCCTATCCTTTTCTGTAATATCAAAGGTTTTCTTTTCAGGTTCTTTTTTTGGAGGAAGACCCTCTCTATTAAGGTTTAGCTGTTTTTCAAGGTAGTCTATGGTGTTGGCATAGATTTTGCGGAATTTTCTTTCAGATTTGGGAAGTCCGGCGGTGACAATTTCCTCTATATCTCCCTTTGGGAGAACCTCCCTGACAGCTTTTAAAAGGGATTTTGGATTAATCTCATAGGACAAGTCAAACCCCTCTGCACCTGTTTCCCTGCCGTTGAGAACAGAACCTCCTATATTCACTTTTATTTCTTCATTAAAAAGAAATAATACCTTCATTTTTTTCTCCAAAAATTTTTAAAATATTAAGGTGTAATCTTTGTCACCTTTAAATTGTTGATTGCGGTTTCAATCATTTCATCAAAGCCTGCATTTTCCTGTACCTCTTTAACATATTTGAGAACAGGCCTTGTACGGGGATGCTTTGGTGTAAAAACGGTACAGCAGTCCTCGTAGGGTTCAATGGATATATCAAATGTATCAATTCTGCGGGAAATTCTTATAATCTCCTCCTTATCCATACCGATAAGGGGTCTGAAAACCACCATATCCGCAGCCTCGTCAGTAGTTACAATGGCCTGCATTGTTTGAGAGGCAACCTGTCCCAGACTTTCTCCTGTAATAAGGCAGGAGCTGTGGGTTTTCATCGCAATACGCTGGGATATTTCCATCATAAGCCTTCTCATAATAATTGTAAAAAGCTCCTGGGGGCAGTCATTCTTAATTTTTTCCTGAATTTCCGTAAAAGGTACTGTATACATTGTAATATTGCCTGCATATGAGGCAACCTTTTTTAGAAGTCTTACCACCTTGTCCTCTGCCCGAAGTGAAGTATATGGAGGTGAAGCAAAGTGAACAGCATTAAGACTCAGTCCACGCTTTGCCATCATCCAGGCCGCAACAGGGGAATCAATACCTCCGCTAATAAGGATAGTGCCGTTTCCGCTGGAGCCAACGGGAACACCCCCTGCACCCTTTATAACCCCTGCGTGGATATATGCTCCGAAGTCACGAACCTCTACTGTGACCTGAACATCCGGATTGTGAACATCAACTGTAAGATGACTGAACTTCTCCAAAATTTTTCCGCCCAGCTCCCTGCTGATTTCCGGGGATTTAAGGGGAAACTTTTTATCGCTTCTCTTTGCCTCCACCTTAAAGGTGTCCGCAGTTTCAAGATAATCCTCAAGATAAACCAAAGCAGTTTCCGTAATGCTTTCCATAGACTTTTCTGCAACAGCCGCCCTGTGGAATGCCACAATGCCGAAAACCTTGCTAAGTCTGACACAAATATCCTCAATATCGGCGTCATCATAACAGGGTTCAACATATATTGTTGACTGTGCCGATGTTATCCTGCATTGGGATGTACCTGTAAGGGCGTGCTTTATATTTTTAATAAGCATATTTTCAAAGGACTTTCTGTTAAGTCCCTTGAGGACAATTTCTCCCACCTTGATTAAGATGATTTCTTTCATAATTTTATCACTCTCTATTATATGTGTGTTGTTTTAAAATCTTACTAATTTCTCCAAACCCTTTTTAATACCCAAAATAAATTGGTCAATATCTTCCCTTGTGTTATATTTTGAAAGGCTTATCCTAAGGGCGGAGTTTATCCGCCTGCTGTCATATCCATACGCAGACAGCACATGGCTCAGTTCCCCCTTGTGACAGGCAGAACCTGAGCTTATGCACACATCATAGTTGTCTGCCAAGAAGGAAAGCATAGTCTGGCTCATTATACAGTTTGTGGATACATTTATTATATAGGGAAAGTCTGTGCTGTTTACATCAAGACCCTCTATATTTCCGATTTTTTCCATACAGTAGTTTTTAAGGTCCTGCACATATTCCCTGTTTTTTTCAATAGAAAAATCCTCCACAGAAACCCCGAAAGCACCAATAAGGGGAAGAGCCTCTGTGCCGGGACGGATTTTTCCCTCCTGCATACCTCCGTAGGTGTTGGGAATAATTTTTGTTCCCCTCTTAATATAAAGTGCGCCCACGCCCTTTGGAGCGTGAACCTTGTGGGCGGAAACCGTAAGCAGGTCGCACCCTATTTTCTTTACCTTGCAGGGCAATTTTCCGTATGCCTGAACAAAATCCGTGTGGAAAAGGGCAGGGGAATTTTTCTTCTTTATAACAGCAGGAATTTTGTCTATAGGAAGTACCAGTCCTGTTTCATTGTTGACAGCCATTACGGAAACAAGGATTGTCCTTTCGTCAACCGCCTCCATAAACTGTCTTATGGAAACAGAACCGTCAACAGGCTTTAGATATACAACTTCAAAACCCCTGTTTTCCAGCTCTTTCATACTTTCCAACACAGAGGGGTGCTCAATGGCAGTTGTAACGATTTTGTTCCCCCTCCTTTTTCGGGCGTTAACTGCTCCAAAGACGGCAAGGTTGTTTCCCTCCGTACCGCCGGAGGTAAAGAAAATCTCCTTTTCCTCTGCTCCCATAGAAAGGGCAACGGTTTTTCTTGCCTGTTCAAGAATTTTAGACGCTTTGTAACCCATACTATGGAGAGAACTGGGGTTTCCGTATTCCGTTGTCATTATTTCATAAGCCCTTTTGGCAGAATCCTTACTGACTGCCGTTGTGGCACTGTTATCTAAATAGTGCATATTAATTCCCTTGCTATATTTCATATGTATACACATTAATTATACTACAAAACTTCTGCAAAGAAAATAGTAAATTAAAAATTCATATATTCAGCTTTGCTGGAAATGATATACATAGGTGATAGTATGATTTCAAACAAAGAATATGACAAGCTGGTACAGAAATACAGCCACGATAGTCCCATTTGGAAAGACTGCCTAATGGCGTTCCTTATCGGAGGACTGATTTGCGCCATAGGGCAGGGTTTCCAAAACCTTTATCAGTATCTTGGAATGAACAAGGACAATGCCGGCAGTATGGTTTCCGTAACCCTGGTATTTTTAGGAATACTTTTAACCTTTATCGGTTGGTACGACAATATTGCAAAACACGGCGGTGCAGGAACACTTGTACCTATTACAGGCTTTGCAAACTCCATAGCTTCCCCTGCAATAGAATTTAAAAGTGAAGGTCTGGTACTGGGACTTGGAGTAAAGATGTTTGTAATAGCAGGGCCCGTTCTGGTTTACGGAATTTCCGCCTCCGTTCTGTGCGGACTTATTCTGCAAATACTTTCCCTCTTTGGCATTAAGCCCTTATAATGAAAACCTCCACTGAAACCAGTGGAGGTTTAAAGTTTTATTTCTTTTTAACGGTAATCTTACAGGAGGCACTTCTCTTACTGCCGTCCATGGCCGTTGCCTTTAGGGTGACCTTACCCCTCTTCTTTGCTGTAACCTTAATGTTCTTGCCGGAAGCTGACTTAGTCTTTGAGAGTTTAACAATCTTCTTTTTGTTTACTGTCCACTTAACCGTCTTAACATTGGCCTTTGCAGGGCTTACTGTAGCCTTAATTTTAAATTTCTTCTTTACCTTGATAACCTTCTTATTAACGGAAAGCTTAATCTTTGTTACAGGCTGTTTAACTGTAATCTTACATCTTGCATACTTTTTGCTGCCGTCCCTGGCTGTAGCCTTTACATAGGCAGTACCCTTGGATTTTGCAGTAACTTTGCCGTAACGGTTTACAACTGCAATCCTCTTGTTTGTTGTTGACCATGAAACTGACTTGTTTGAGGCGTTTGAAGGTTTGCAGCTTGCCTTTAATGTAAAGGACTTTCCAACATTCAAGGTTTTGGTTTTAGCGTTAAGAGTAACTGAGCTTACCTTTACAACTGACGGACTTCCAGTAGGCGAAGTAGGGTCGGGAGTAAGTGTAGGCTTTGAATTTGTTGGTTTTGAGTTTGTGGGATTAGGCTTCTCTGATGAGCTTGGAGGAATAGAAACCGTTACTTCCATTCTTTCGCTTGCACTGCCTGTAAGCGTTCCCTGTTCTCCATTTACAATAGGAACGGAATTAATGTCGTGGCCATCCTCCCAAACTGACGCAATACTGGTTGTGCCTGCCTTAACAACTGTAAATGTTGCCTGTAAAAACAGCTTTTCAGTTGTAAAGTCATAGGGTTGGTTATATGAAGAACCGGAATGGTAAACAAACCCTGCGTAGGTTGTGTTATACATTCCCCCAATAGTAACATTTGGCATATCAAAGCCCACAAGTTCAAGAACTGAAGAATCATAGGTAATGTAACCCTGGAAATCCTCCAGCTTTTGGTCACACTTAAAATACAAATCAAATGTAACCCTGTCCCCTAAATTTGCACTTTTGCCGTTGACTGTTGCCGTAGTATCAGCACTGGCAGTTGTCACTGCCACTGTGCCTACTGATACCAGTAAAATCAGTGCCAGTGCAATTGAAATTATTTTTTTCATATTGCCCTCCTTTTAATATTTTTAATAATATTTTAAAGTCCCCTAAAAGCTGTGCCAAGGGGACTTTCAATTACATATTTACAGACTTCTAACCCGAATTATGCAGTCGCATTTAACATCTGATGATACAGCGTTGTCAATAATAGTATAGCTGTAGTCGCCTCTTACTGCGGATACATAGTCGTTGCTTCCGCAGGCCTTTGTTAAGGCGTCAATGTCAGCGTCTGCCCTTGCAATAATGCAAACTCTCATACCGCCTGTTCTCTCCTTGGAAAGGCAGGGCAGATTTACAGAATTTACAATATTGCCGTTCTCAATATAATCTTTAATTTCATCAGCAGCCATAACAGCGCAGTTGTCCTCGCTTTCGGGAGTTGAGGCACCCAGGTGAGGCAGAGCAATAACACCCTCTTCGCCCAGAATATCATCTGTAGCAAAGTCGGTTACATATGTACTGATTTTACCGCTCTTTAAACCTGAAAGAATGTCTGCCGAAACCACAAGACCGTCACGGCTGTAGTTTAAAATGCGTACGCCGTCTTTCATCTTACCTATTGTTTCACTGTTAATCATACCGCGGGTACTGTCGTTGAGGGGTGCGTGAACTGTAATATAGTCAGCCAAAGCATAAACCTCATCATTGGTTTCAACAACCTTGCAGTCGTTGAGTTTTGACCTGTTTGCGTCGCTGAGGAACGGGTCACAGCCCACAACCTTCATACCTAAAGACGCCGCCGCATTTGCAACCTTAATGCCGATAGCGCCAAGTCCTATAACGCCAAGGGTCTTGCCCATAATTTCGGGACCGGCAAAGTTGGATTTTCCCTTTTCCACCATTTTGCCTACCTGGTCGCCGTTGCCCTTTAAGGTTTTAGCCCAGGCAATACCGTCAACAATCTTTCTTGACGACATAAAAAGTCCTGCAATAACAAGCTCCTTAACGGCGTTTGCATTTGCCCCCGGGGAATTAAACACAGCAATACCCTTTGAGGCGCAGTCTGCAATAGGAATATTGTTTACGCCTGCTCCTGCTCTGCCGATTGCAAGCAGATTTTCCGGCATATCCATATCGTGCATAGATGCGGAACGAACCAGAACAGCGTCAGGGTTTTTTACATCATCGGATACATTGTAATCTGCCCCAAATCTGTCTGTACCGCACTTAGCGATTTTATTTAAAGTAAGTACATTATACATTGTAATCTATCTCCTAATATGTAAACTTGAAAAATCAAGCGTTTTCTTCTTCAAACTTCTTCATAAACTTAACAAGCGCCTCAACACCCTCATATGGCATTGCGTTGTAAATAGAGGCTCTCATACCGCCTACTGTACGGTGACCCTTAATGTTTACAAAGCCTGCCTCTGTAGCGGCGGAAACAAACTTAGCGTCAAGGTCCTTGTCGCCTGTTACAAAAGGAACATTCATAAGACTTCTGTCCTCAGGAACAACCGTACCCTTAAACATCTTTGAACTGTCAAGGAAATCGTAAAGGAGCTTTGCTTTCTTTTCGTTTAACTCCTTCATTTTTTCAAGACCGCCAATGTCGTTCTTAATCCATTCAAGAACCAGCTTTGCAATATAAATTGTGTAGCAGGGAGGTGTGTTAAACATTGAGCCTGCCTCTGAATGTGTCTTATAGTTAAACATTGTTGGGGTAATATCCATGGCGTTGCCGATAAGGTCCTCACGAATAATAACTATTGTAAGGCCGGCAGGTGCAAGGTTCTTCTGAGCCCCTGCAATAAGACAGCCAAACTTGCTTACATCAATAGGCTCGCTCATAATACATGAGGAAATATCCGCAACAAGGGGAACATCTCCTGTATCGGGAAGTTCATGATAAACTGTACCGTAGATTGTGTTGTTCATACAGATATAGAAATAGTCTGCGTCCTTAGAAAAAGTTTCCTTGTTCAGCTTTGGTATATAGGAAAAAGTCTTATCCTCGGAGGACGCAACAACATTAACTTCTCCGTATCTTGCAGCTTCCTTATAGGCTTTCTTTGCCCACTGACCTGTAATCACATAGTCAGCCTTGCCGTTCTTTGTCATAAGGTTCATGGGAACCATTGTAAACTGTGAAGAACATCCGCCCTGAAGGAAAAGAACCTTATAATTGTCGGGAATGTTCATAACCTCTCTCATTAATTTTTCGCAGTCCTTAATAATATTATCAAACTGCTTGCTCCTGTGGGACATTTCCATTACAGACTGTCCGCATCCCTGATAATCCAGCATTTCTGCTGCTGCTTTCTTTAATACTGATTCAGGCAGCATTGACGGGCCTGCTGAAAAGTTATATACTCTGGACATTTTTATTATCTCCTTATCATAAATCTGTGCCTTTAAGGCTATATACATAAATTATAGTACTTTAATAAATTAAAGTCAATACGGAAAAAGCTAACTTATATTAGTTATCAAAGGTGCATTTCACCTATAACCGACCTTAAATCATCTCTCATTCTAATAGCCTCTCTCCTTGCAGCCTCTGCATAATCCCTTTGGTCAAGGCCTTTCTCTTTCTGCCATGCGCACATAATTCCCCTTGAGGAGTTTACTACTGCGCCTATGCCGTTTTGGTCAAATGCGCCCCGGCAATCATTGGCACCGCCTCCCTGGGCGCCATATCCCGGCACAAGGAAAAAGGTTTTAGAAAGGGAATGTCTAAGCTCTGTAAGCATTTCGGGATATGTTGCACCCACAACGGCGCCTACACCGCTGTAGCCGTACTTTCCGGGAATTTCCTCTCCCCATTCTTCGCACATTGTACCCATTTTCTGATATACTGTTTGACCGCCCTCAAGCTCTAAATTCTGGAGTTCTCCCGAGGAGGGGTTTGAGGTTTTCACCAGTACGAATATACCCTTGTCTTTATCTTTACACACACTAAAAAGAGGTTTAATGCCGTCTGTACCCAAATATCCGTTTACTGTTAGGGCGTCAGAACCGAATGGCTCCTTAATTTCTCCGTCAATATCTGTTTCGCCCAAATGTGCAGTAGCATATGCCTCCATTGTTGTGCCAATATCGTTTCTCTTGCCGTCTGTAATAACAAACATACCCTTGCTCTGGGCGTATGAAATTGTTTCCGCCAAAACCCTTACGCCCTGCCAGCCGTACATTTCATAGTAGGCAGCCTGGGGTTTTATTGCAGGAACAATGTCATACAGCCTGTCAATAAGACCCTTGTTGTATGTGAGGATTGCGTCTGAGGCACCCTCTAAGGTTTTACCGTACTTTGAGAAAGAGTCCTCCTTAATATATGCAGGAATGTATGCCATTTTGGGGTCAAGACCTGCAACGGTAGGATTTTGCTTTTCTACAATTTTTTCAATTAATCTATCAAATGACATATTTATTCTCCTTTATTAAACACCATATTTTTCTCTGTATTCTTTCATAGCCCCCAGGTGTTCTCTTCCCTCAACAACACCCTTTTCAATGGCAGAGATAATGTCGTCCATTGTTACAACTGAGTGTACCTTTATTCCAAACTCCTCTTCAACCTCCTGTACGGCAGACTTTTCGCCGCCCTTGCCGATTTCCATTCGGTCCACGGATATAACCATATCCTTAACCTTGGCGCTGCAAATACCCTTAATTTTTTCCATTGATTCCCTAAGGGCTTTTCCGGAAGTAATAACATCATCCACAAATATAAGGGTGTCCTCCGAACCAAACTGATAGCCTATAATCATACCGCCCTCGCCGTGGTCCTTAACTTCCTTTCTGTCAAAGCAGTAGTTAATATCCACACCGAATTTGGTATAGAGGGTGGTGCTTGTGGCTATTGCAAGGGGAATACCCTTATAGGCAGGGCCAAACACAGCATCTCCTTTTATACCGTTATCCATAATACATTCGGCGTAAAACTCTCCCAGCTTGCTTATTTGGGAGCCGGTTTTATAGTTGCCTGTATTTATAAAATAGGGCGAAATTCTTCCGCTTTTCAAGGTAAACTCTCCAAAGCGGAGAATACCCCCCTCTACCATAAATTTAATAAATTCCTCTTTGTAGCTTAGTTCCCTGTTACCCATATTTTTCTCCTTTTTTCCGCATATTATTATTCACTGTCCTCAAAGACAAGCCTGCCTCCCAAAAAGGTTTTTACAACCTTGCCTTTAAGGCTCATACCCTTAAAAGGTGTATTTTTGCTTTTACCGTGGAGCTTATCCCTGTCCACTGTCCATTCCCTGTTAATATCTACAAGGGCAATATCTGCATCTGCACCTACCTTAATTGCCCCTGCGTTAATTTTTAAAATATTTGCAGGGTTAAGACTCATAAGCCTTGCAATATCTGTAAGGGAAAAGTTTCCCCTATGATAAAGCATCGTAAGGGTTACGGCAAGTGAAGTTTCCATTCCGATTGAGCCGTTGGGAGCATTTACAAAATCCTTTTTATCTTCCTCTGTGTGAGGTGCATGGTCCGTTGCAATACAGTCCAAGGTGCCGTCTGCAAGGCCTTCAAGGACTGCCAGTCTGTCCTCCTCTGTTCTAAGGGGAGGATTCATTCTGTAATCTGCGTCCCTTTTTTCAAGAATATCCTCTGTAAGTGTAAAGTAATGGGGTGCAGTTTCCGCCGTCACCTTTACTCCCCTTGTCTTTGCCTGTCTAATCATTTCTACAGAAGTCTTTGTACTTACATGACAAATGTGGACAGGCACATTATTCTGTTCCGCAATAAGAATTTCCCTTTTTGTACCGTTGTCCTCGGCAGCGTTTGGAATACCCTTAACGCCCAGTTTTTCCGACATTTTGCCCTGATTAATTTTTCCTCCCTCTGCAAGGCTTAAATCCTCGCAGTGGGCCACCACCGTCATACCAAGGGTTGGGGCTGTTTTCATAGCATTTGCCATAATTTCCGGGTCAAGCACCGGCCTGCCGTCGTCGGAAAGTCCGATTGCTCCTGCCTTTCTGAGGGTCACAAGGTCTGTTGCCTCCTTGCCCTTTAGTCCCTTTGTAATTGACGCCGCAATATATACCCTGGCTTTACAGTCACTGGATTTTTCTTTAATATAGCTGATGACGCCTGCATTATCAACGGTCGGGTCGGTGTTTGGCATACAGAGCAGACTGGTTACTCCGCCTGATGCCGCTGCATTTGTTCCTGTAATAATATCCTCTTTTTCTGTCTGACCCGGGTCACGGAGATGAACATGTAAATCTACAAGTCCGGGAAAGGCAACAAGGTCTGTACCGTCAATAACTTTTGTAACCTCGTCTTTCTTAAATGCCTCGGAAAATTTGCCGTTTTTCACATATATGTCCGCAATCTCGTCCCTGTTGTTCTCCGGGGAAATTACCCGAACATTTCTGATAATCAATTTGGAATTAATAACAATCACCCTTAAATATATTAAATTTTAAAATTTTCTTCCTCTCCTTGAGTTCTTCCTGTCAGAAACCCTCTTCTTTCTTCTCTCTCGGACAGAATTTCTGTCCTCCCCTAAAAATTCGGAGTATTCCGCTTTTTCTTTGCCGTATTCCTCAGTTTCGTCATAGGCGTCCTGGGTGGAATATTTATCAGCATATTCGCTTACCTGCTGATGAGCCTCGTTAATCAAAGCCTTTTCGATTTCATCAATATCTTCCGACGAGGCTATTCCGTCAACTCCGTCAAAAAATGCGTCGGGTCTTTCTGCACCTGTAGCGGTATTCCTGTTTTTCCTTGCGTTTTCAGCCTGCTGACGGTCCTTTCTGTCATTTCTATACATACGGTCGTCAATAATATCAAGCCTGCTCTGACGCTTTTTCTTCCTTATTATATTATAGATAATTATTGAAATTATAATCACAACCAGTACTGTACCTATAATCCAGATGAAGGTCATAATATCTCTGTCAAAAATACTTTTTGACTCCAACTCATACCTTACATTTTTAAGTACCGTTGTCATAAATTCCTTGTCGGCCTCATCAATTTCCCCGTCGTTGGACTGGAGGGTATAGTGAATATACATACCGTTTACAAGGGTATCCGCCTTTGTAACATACAGGGTGTTGCCGTCGCTTGGGGTATTGATAATTGAATCAAAATAAATTATGTCATTATATGTATCCATAGAACAGCTTTGGCAGTTTTCCGCCTGAGAAAACTTTTCCTTAATAGAGGCAAGCTGACTGTCATCAAGGGTGTTGTAATTGTCAACCGTCTTGCTGTTTTCATCCTGGTCCATAGTGATTGTCAATATCTGCTTGCCGTCCTGGGAAAATGCCTGCAAATAAATTCCGTACTCCTGAAAGTTCAGAACGCTTTTACTGTGGCGTTTATACACCTCATCATTGGTTGAAAGATTTCTTGTAACTACATCCATATATGTTGGCAGTTTAACGGATAGCTTTAGTTCATCAATAGAATATTGGTGGTCGGTATCTGCAAATGCAGTTATTACCGAAGTTGCTATAACAAAAAGGGCAAGTACTATTGCCAAAGACTTCCCCACGAATTTTTTCTTCATTCCATACACCTTCCTTTTCCCATTAAAATAGTAATATACATTATACATTATATCCTTTTTTCTATAAAATTACAATACTAAAGAAAAACACTTTACATAAAAATTCAACATTTTTCCCTATGCTATTTACAAATTTCGTTGTATATGTTAGGATGAGTTGAGTATGGAATCTGAAAATCTCTCGGTTTATATTTTCTCTATGATACTGTATAAAATGGGATTATCAACATTACAAAAGGAGACCTTTATTTGTTACTATGAGCGGAAAGAAGTTATTGATTTTAGGTGCTACCACAGAAACCATATTTTTAGTAAAAAAAGCTGAGATGATGGGCGTTGAAACATATGTAGCCGATCCATATGAAAATTCTCCTGCCAAAACATTTTCTTCACATCCCATCAAAATAGATTGTATGGATGTCGAAAGTTTATTAAATTTAATAAAGACTGAAAAAATTGATGGAGTTCTGCCGGGATGTGCAGATGTCCTTGTACCCATATATGAAGAAGTATGCAGAAGGGCTAATAAGTTTTGCTATGTTAATAAGGATATTGTTGGTGCTTTTGCCTGCAAAAAAGGACTGAAAGAATTATTAAAGAAACACTCCTTGCCTGTTATTGAAGAATTCACCTATGACGAAGTCAAGGGGGAAAATTTTAATTCCTATCCAATTTTTATTAAACCAACAGATAATAATAGTTCTAAGGGTATGTCTGTTGTCTATGGTCCGGATCAGTTTGATGTTGCATATAATAAGGCTTTGGATAATTCAAGGTCTAAAACTGTATTAATCGAAAAATATAAAACATGCAGTGATTTCTTTATGGGATATATTATACAAAATGGAAAAGTTTCGGTTTCCTTTACTGCAGACCGTTTTGTTAATTCAGAACAAAAAGGTGTAGGCACAATCACTGCCGGAATGGTATATCCCTCAAAATTCAGTAAACTATATTTTGATACTGTCCATGCTAAAATGGTTAAAATATTTAACGAAATAGGATTTAAAAACGGATTAATGCATATTCAGGGATTTGTTGAGAACGAAAAGATTATGTTTTATGACCCGGCACTGAGAATTACCGGAGGGCAGGAATATTTATTGTTACAAAAAATTTGCAAATTGGACTTATTAGAGTGCCTTGTTAATTTTGCCCTAACAGGTCAGATGTCAAGTGAAGATTTATCCAAAAAATGCGATTCAAACTTTTCCGGACATTATGGATGCAATTTGGCGTTTTCTGTTAAGGGTTGCACCATTGGCAGAATAGATGGTATTGAATATGCCAAAAGGCACAAAAATGTCATTAATGTTACCCAGGAACATTTTCCGGGTGATGTTATTGATAAAATCGGAACAGCACAACAGAATTTTTCAAGAATGCATCTGATAGCAGGAAATAGAAAAGAACTTAAAAAAGCCATAGATGATTTGCAAAAAAATGTAGTTGCCTATGACGAGCATGGCGAAAATGCCATGCTGAAGGGATTAGATACAAGTCTTTGGTTTAATAGCAATTATTAAAGGTAGAGGTCTTAAAATGAAATTGATGGATGTTACTCTTCGCGAAAGTGTTTATTATGGCTCTGGAATAGATTATAATGAGGCATTAGATTATTTGCGAAAACTTGAATCTTTTGTATCTCCCGATGAAATTGAATATATTGAAATTTGTTATATTAACACAGATAAACAAGGTCATTTGAATTACAATGGCAATTTTATAAAAGAGGCATATAATATTTGTCGGGGTAAGTATAAACTTGTTGGAATGATGCACCCCGGACAGGCTGATATTTCTTTGCTTGACCCGGAGGCTATAGGATTATTGTCAATGGTTCGGATTGTTTGCGGTGGGGACGATATTCCTGAAAGTGTAAAAACATATGTTGATTTCTTTCATAGTTTGGGTGTTGATGTTGGAATAAACATATCTTTTGCCCTACAAAAAACCTTAGAGAAAAATCAAGAACTGTGTGAGAAATGTGTATCTCTTGGGGCGGATTATGTATATTTAGCTGATTCTTCAGGCAGTGCCCTTTCAGAAGATATTGACCGACTGTGCCGGATACTAAATCAAACAAAAGAAAAAAATCAGACGGGACTTCACTTACACGACCATTTAAGTCTGTCATTTTCAAACGCTTTAAAAGCTTATCAAAATAAGATTAATATAACCGATGTATCTATCACCGGCGCAGGACGAGGCGGCGGTAATTTAAAAACTGAATTTATGCTTCCTTTTTTGAAAAAAGTGCAGGGTGAAAAGATAAGTAAAGACCTCTTTACAAGACTACTAGCATATATTGAATATTTTAATGCTTTGGTAAGAAGAGATGGTTCGTTATACATTCGCCTGTTTTTAGATACCCTTTCCGGAATATATAAACTTGGATTAAAGCAGCAAGAAGACTTGGAACTTAAGGCAAACGGGAATGGATACAGATATATAGAATTGGTTTTGGACGGGGTTGAAAATAAGGCGTGAATATCGGATTTGTTGGTTTTGGAGAGGTTGCCTGTTGTTTTTCCAGAGGACTTGCCGCCTTTGATGATGTGAATATCATGGGTTTTGATTTAAATTATAATTCGGCTATGCAGCGTTCACAGAACATAAAAAATGTGGAAATAGTCAAATCAATTCCGGAACTGCTTAACAAAACACGACATATTATAGTGGCTGTTCCGGGTACATCCCTGGAAGATGCCTTTGAAAATATTTTAAAATATAATATTGAAAATTGTTTATTTATGGATTTTAGTACAGCACTTCCTAATGTTAAAATAGATATTTCTTCAAAAATTTATACTCAAAACGCTTTATATGTGGATGTTGCAGTAGTAGGTTCGGTTCCAAAACTACTACATAAGACGCCTATGCTGATAAGCGGAAACGGTATGTCTGAGATGTGTTTTTTGTTTGAAAATTACGGAATGGACTTAACAAAGTGTGGTGAAAATGCAGGCAAGGCTTCTACAATCAAACTATGCCGAAGCGTATTTATGAAGGGTCTTCCTGCATTGCTAATAGAAACCCAACGGGTATGTAAAAAATATGGTGTGGAAAAGGAAGTTTTTTCTTCAATCTATAAGAACTTAGAGAATCAAAGTTTTGAAACATTTGCCAACAGGTTAATAGACGGGGCGTATAAACATAGTGTGCGACAGAAGGCAGAGTTAAAGGAATGTTTGGAGATGGAGTCCTTAGTTGGAATGGATTCCTTTATGACAACAGGGGCAATTAAAATTTTTAAATCGTTGGGGCACGAAAATGAATAACTATAACAATTCTAATATTTCCACTACAGCAAAAATTTTTGAAAATGTCAGATGTGTAAATAGTCATATAGGCGATAGGTGTTGTATCGGAGATGACAGTGATATTGACAATTCAACTATGGAAGAAAAATCCGAATTAGGAAGAAGAAATATTCTTCGTAAATCTTTAATCGGTCGTGGAACTTATACGGGAACAAATACAATTATTAAAAACACAACGACAGGAAAGTATTGCAGTATTGGTTGGAATGTCTCTATCGGGGGGGGGTAACCATAAAATAGATAATGTGTCTATGTATACAGATTACTGGTACAAAAGAACCTTCGGTGTAGAATTTAATAAGGAAATATCCGGCGAAAACGAACAAGCCGAACCTGTTATAGTGGGTAACGATGTATGGATTGGTTCAGGCTCAAATATATTGGCGGGTGTTCGCTTAGGTAATGGCTGTGTTATCGGCACCGGTTCAGTAGTTACAAAGGATGTAGAACCCTATAGCATTGTAGTAGGAACTCCGGGAAAAACAATTAGAAAAAGATTTGATAATGATTTAATTCTTTTACTGGAAAAATTGCAGTGGTGGAACTGGTCGGAAGAATATATTATAAAAAACATTTCGTTATTAAGGAATACACCCAATAAATCGCAAATAAAAAAGTTAATTAATGGAGGATGTTGATTATGAATTTACAGGATATTGTTAATGAATTGAAACAGGAAGGGTTTTCAAATTCAACGGCTTGGTATCACGGAAGAAAACTTTACAGTGAACAGTACGGAAATGAAAAGGATAAATATACTGACGAAGAACGCCAATGGGCATATCAACACGGTTTTTTAGCCGAGGAAGCCAGATGTTTAAGCCTAAATGACACAAATTATAAAAAGTATTTAAGCAGTCATGACTATCACCTGTTAGACCCCATTGACCCCTTTACAAAACGACTGGTAGACGGCAAGCTCGTTATTCCGTACACAATAGGCGGTAAATATCCACAATACCTGCCAAAATACTATGGCTGGATTCTAAATGCCAATGAAGTTATACCAATGAATGATAATCCTATTGACAAGTGGGACTCTGTTGAAGATTACTTAAAAAAGCTGCTTGATATTAAAAAGTGTCTGGCAGTTAAACCTTATACCGGAGCAGGCGGAGTTGGATTTGTAAAGCTTGAAAAAATTGAAGATGAATATTATTGCAACGGAGAATATATTACAAATTTTGATGAGTTTGTACAACAAATAAGTGACAAATACTTAGTTACTGAGTATATTAAGCAATGCAGGGAATTGGACGAAGTTTGGAAAAACAGCGCAGCAACAATAAGAGTTGTTGCAATAAACAAAAATGCCGGTCCAAAAATATTTGTTTCCTATATTAGATTTGGAACATTAATTTCTAAGGGAGTTTCTAACTTGACTTCCGGCGGTGTTGCAGCTCCATTTGATTGGGAAACCGGAAAATATATGCCGAATTTTTATAGATATATTAAATACTGCAAGGATGGAAATTATATCTTGAACAGACACCCTGACAGTGGAGTATCTCTGCAGGGGAAGTCGATTCCCTATTTTGAAAATGTAAAGCAGTTGGTATATGACATCTGCTCCTTCTTGTCCATCCATTCCTATTTTGGATTTGATATAATGATAACGGACGAGGGTGCAAAAATTTGCGAGATAAACTCCCACCCATCTATGGAATATGAGCAGTTGATGTTTGGAGGAATCTTTGAACAGGACCATGAGGTTGTAACATTTTTTAAAGACTTGCTTGAGAAAAACAAGAAATAGTTTTTCTTTAGGTGTTCTGTATTCAAGACTGTATTCCCTATAAAAACATTGTTTTCGTAACCTCTCGGTGGTATAATTCAGATTATGAACACTATTATAAGAGAAAAGCGAACGAAAATCCTTATAGATAAAATAAAACAGGGGTTTTTCTCCGGAAATCAGCTAAAAATTTTTGCCCTTATTGTAATGACCTTTGACCACGTCGGCGCCCATATTCTCGATAACTACATTCCATTTAGAATAATAGGCAGGCTGTCCTTTCCTATTTTTGCATATATGATAGCGGAGGGCTGTCACTACACAAAACATAAATTAAAGTATTTGCTTACTATTTTTTCTCTGGGCACAGTCTGTCAGGTCTTTTACACGCTGCACTTTGGCAAATGGAATATGAACATCTTTATGACTTTCACCCTTTCCATACTTATAATTTACGCACTTGATTTTGCCAAAGAGAGCCGTGACTACCTTGTATGGTGTGTACCTATGGTTATGGTGGTCTTTGCGCTTTTTGTAACATCTGTTTTGCCTGATGTTTATCAGGGTACTTCTTTTCATATAGATTATGGATTTTTCGGAGTAATGCTTCCTGTAATGGTATCACTGTCTGACAAAAAACTCTTTAAAATTTTACTTTTCACAATAGGTCTGTGTTTTCTGTGTATTGACCTTGAACCTATCCAGTGGTGGAGCATCCTTACTGTAATTCCCATTTCCCTTTACACTGGAAAGAGAGGGAAACTTAAAATTAAATATCTTTTCTATGTATACTATCCTGCCCATTTATTGGTAATTTACGGGATTAGTGAACTTATAAAATAACAAATTGAGGCTGTGCCCAAATTTCGGCACAGCCCCTTTTTCATTTACCTGTTATTCTGCCTTTTTCAGCTTATAGCCTGCTACTGCTGTACCGCCTAAGGCAAGTACAAGTGCTAATGCAGAAATCGGAGTTGCTGTATCACCGGTTGTTGGTGATTCTGAACCCTGTGTCTGGTCCTCTGTGTCTGCCATATCGTCTTCTGTTATATCTCCTGTGTTTTCGTCCTCAGCAAAATCTCCGTCTGTTGTGTCATCTGTTATATCTTCGTCACCTGTTATGTCGTCCCCTGTGTCTTCGTCACCGGCAGGGTCGGAACTGTCTGTAGCACTATCTGAAGCCGGTGCTGAAGATACTTCTTCAGCTGACGCAGATATAATGCCGAAACAGGTTACTGCTGACATAATAATAACAGCAAATAACACACTTAAAAATTTCTTAGCTTTCATTACCTTTCTCCTTTTTAAAATACTTAATACAAAACAAAACCACACTTCGCTGTGGTAATATTATTATGAGCTTTTATTTTTAAATAACTATAATTTTATCCTTGAAAATCAAGTAAGTTTTTCTGTAATATTTTGAAAATTTTTAAAAAAGGTTTACATCTCCTGTGCTTACTGTAAAGCAACCCCACAAAAGAGTTTCCTTTATATGCTTGTATTTTACCCGTATCTAATGTATAATTTAAAAATATAGTTTAATTATTGGTTTTTGTGAGGTTGCTATGACATTTAGGGGAAAAATCGCAATTAAGTTTGCAAAATTTGTTGCAAAACTGTGTCTTAAAATGGGCAGACAAGGGGTAACCTGGGCAGGTTTGATTGCCCGCAAAATTGAGCCGAATATATTGCAAATTCTTTCAAGTCAAATCAGGGAGAAGGTGTATATTGTATGCGGTACTAACGGAAAAACCACCACAAACAATATGCTTTGCACCGCCCTTCAGTCCCAAGGGAAAAAAGTAATATGCAACAGGACAGGCTCAAATATGCTGAACGGGGTAGTTTCTGCTTTTGTGCTTGCTACAAATGATGACTGCACCCTTGACGCTGACTATGCCTGCATTGAAATTGACGAGGTATCAACAAAAAGAGTTTTGCCAACCCTTAAACCCGACTATATGGTGCTGACTAATATTTTCAGAGACCAGCTTGACAGATATGGGGAAATTGATATTACAATAGACATTCTGAGTACGGCAATCGGTATGGCTCCCAATATGATTCTTGTTATTAACGGCGACGACCCTCTTTCTCTTTCCCTCGCAAAGAAAAGCGGAAACAAGTTTATAACCTATGGTATAAGCGAAAAGGTTTTTGACGCCGATGAGGACGCAGAAATAAGAGAGGGAAGATTTTGCGCAATGTGCGGTGCAAAAATGCACTACAACTACTACCACTACAGCCAGCTTGGGGACTATGAATGTAAAGAATGCGGTTTTAAACGCCCCTGTATTGACTATTCTGCAACAGAAATTGAACATGGGGACCATTTGGCTTTTACAGTTATGGGAAAACGCATTGGGGCAAAATACAAAGGCTTTTATAATATTTACAATATCCTTGCAGTCTATGCAGTTGCAAGCCACTCCGGCGTTGATATGGACGGCTTTCAGAAAATGTTGGACAACTTTAATCCCGAAAACGGACGAATTGAACACTTTAACATAAAGGATACTGATATTGAACTTAATCTTGCAAAAAATCCCGCAGGCTTTAACCAAAACATTAACGCAGTTATGGCTGACCCAAAGGATAAGGATATTATTATTCTTATTAACGACAGGGACCAGGACGGCAACGATGTGTCCTGGCTGTGGGATGTGGACTTTGACCGATTTGCACAGGAAAATATTAAGTCCATTACAGTAAGCGGTATCCGCTGTCAGGATATGAGGTTAAGACTGAAATATGTTGATATAGAGTCCCGCCTTGAACCAAATATTGCAACGGCAATTAAATCAAAGGTGGAAAATGGCGTTAAAAACCTTTATGTACTTGTAAACTACACAGGTCTTTACAGCACAAGAAATATCCTTAAGAAAATGGAGGAGGAGCAGTAATGAAAATTGTAATCGGACATCTGTTTCCCGACCTGCTGAACCTCTACGGCGACAGGGGAAACATTCAGTGTATGGTGCAAAGGCTTAAATGGAGAGGCATTGACGCACAGGTAAAAACCTTTTCCATTGAGGAAGAAATTAATTTTAATGAACTTGACATCGTACTTCTTGGAGGCGGCTCCGACAGGGAACAAATGCTGGTGTGCAACAGGCTAAAGGAAATTAAAGACCAATTCAAGAATTATGTTGAAGAAAACGGAGTTGTACTTGCCATATGCGGAGGGTATCAGCTCCTTGGCAAATACTACGAAACAGACCAGGGCAAAATCGAGGGACTTGATATTATAGATATGTATACTGTTCAGGAAAAGGGCAGGCTGATTAACAATATCTTTTTAAAAAGCGAGCTTTTTGATATGCCTATTGTGGGATTTGAAAACCACGGGGGAAGGACTTATATTAATGACAACAAACCCCTTGGCAAGGTTGTGTTTGGAAAGGGCAACAACGGAAAAAGCGGTTATGAGGGTGTTGTATATAAAAATGTTGTAGGCACCTACCTGCACGGCCCGCTCCTGCCTAAAAATCCACAGCTGTGCGATTATCTGCTAAAAAACGCCCTTGAAAGAAAGTACGGCAGGGAAAATATAAACCTTGAACCCCTGCCCGATACAGAGGAAAAAGAGGCTAACAAATATATTGTTGACAGATATTCCGATAAAATTGAAAACTTTAAGGAAAAAATCAGAAAGCTGATTTAACGGCGCAACTCTTTCCTATAATATTAACAGTTAAAAGAGGAACAATACTGTTGGTGATACAATGAAAATCAGGGTAATTATGACTGGCGGTACTATTGCCAGCGAAATTCGGGACAATATAATTTATAACTGCGGAGAAAAGGACATTGTGGACTACTGGCAGGAAAGTAATAGCAATGAGGAAATTACCTTTGAAAAAATAAAACCCTACTCTATACTTTCCGAAAATATTGAAATTGAAAACTGGAATATGCTCCTTGATGAACTTCGCAAAGATTATGATGACTATAACGGAATTATCATTACCCACGGAAGTGATACCCTTTCCTACACTTCGGCTATGGTGTCTATTTTTTGCAAGGATTTTTCTGTTCCCGTTGTACTTACAGGGTCAAACAAGGTTCTTTCCGACAATACCGGCAACGGCGTGCCTAATTTTCACAAGGCCGTGGGCATAATTACAAGAGGAAAAACAGGGGTCTGGACGGTTTTTGACGAGGTGTATTCTTCTGATTCCATACAGGAGGCAAACTGCTTTAACGACCGTTTTGAGGCAGGCAGATGTTTTCTTAAAGCTCCCTCTTTTGACAAAAATATTGTACTTAAAAATAATGTGCTTATGATTAAGGCCTTTCCCTTTGCAGACTACAGCATTATCAATATTGACCACACAATCAAAGCTGTACTTCTAATCGGTTATCACAGCGGTACTGCAAACGAAAGGGCAGTAGATATTTTGCTGAACAAATGCAGAAAAAGGAATATTCCCCTATATCTTCAGGGGCAGGCAAGGGAGGCAGGCGTTTATTCTTCGGCCCACGATATGGTAAACAGCGGAATAAAAATATTTTCCGATGTTACTCCCGAATATGCCTACGCCTATCTGATGTTTATAAATTCATAAGAAATATGGTGCATTTTTTACAACCTTTTTAAAGGACAGTTAAATCAACTGTCCTTTTCTTATTTAGAATACAATGTTTATACCTTTCATATAAGCATGGTGATTTGTAATATTTTATTGACAAAATTATAAAACAACGATACAATTTCTATATACATTATATAAATTTTCTGCCCTAAGATAAATTTTTTTATTCTTTATTTTCATCAATGTCAACTTAAATATTTATTTTCAAATATATTTTAAGCGGGGTAATTAAAATGAAAGATTTCGGTGAATCAAAAGTTAATGTAAACAAAAATCATTATGTATGCAAAAAATTTCTATGTTTCTTTCTGTCACTTGTAATTTTTGCAGGCTTTTTATTTGCGTCTACATACAGCGTCCGAGCAGATTTTTATGAATACAGAGGGTCTGTGACGGTAAAAGCAGGGCACTACTCAATGAGTCACAGTTCCAACGGCGGAAGTGCTCCATATACATGGGTTACAAGCAATCCGTCAGTTGTAAAACTAAGGGTGGATGAGGCCAACTCAAATTACTGCGATTTTTACGGGGTAAGTCCGGGAACGGCAACTGTTACACTTTATTCTTATAAGCTTGTAGTCGGTTGGGGCGGCAGTCATATTGAAAACATGACGGAGCAGTGGACTGTAACAGTTGTTCCAAATGGTCCGGCGGCGAAATATATAAAACTTAACAAATCATCATTAAAGTTAAACAAAGGAAAAACCAAGGCGTTAAGTTATTACCTTTCTCCCAGCGATGCCGAAAAAAGTGTTACATGGAAAAGCAGCAATACATATGTTGCAACTGTCAACTCGTCCGGAGTCGTTACAGCTCGTAATGGCGGAAAAACAATCATAACTGTAACAACAAGTAATGGAAAAACCGCAAAATGCAGGGTGACCGTTACTGTTAAAGCTAAGAAAGTTAAACTTTCCAAATCAAAATTAATAATGAGCAAGGGAGAAAGCAAAAAAATTTCCTGCACCCTATCTCCCAGGGACACTACAGAAAAAGCAACTTTCAGCAGCAGCAACAGAAATGTTGCAACAGTTAACAGTAAGGGTAAGATAACGGCTGTAAATTTAGGTAAAGCTACAATAACAGCTAAAACTCCGTCCGGTAAAAAGGCACAATGCAGGGTAACGGTTAAGAAACAGGCAACCGGCATAAAGTTAAAAAACCGTGCTGTAAAATTGAATAAGGGCTTGTCCCAGACTCTGAAATACACCCTTTCTCCAAAAGGCTCAATTTCCAAAATCAAATGGTCAAGCAATAACAAAAAAGTTGCGACGGTTAACAGCAATGGAAAAATAAAGGCAAGGGGCAGGGGAACAGCCACAATAAGTGCAAAACTTCCCTCCGGAAAATCCGCAAAATGCAAGGTAACCGTTTATATTAAGGCCACAGGAATTAACTTCTCCAAATCCGCATTAACAATAAACAGAGGAGAAAGCAAAAATCTTTCATACACCATATCCCCGAGAAACACTACGGAAAAAGCAACCTTCAGCAGCAGTAATAAGAAGGTGGTAACTGTCAACAGCAAAGGTAAGATAACAGCCAGGAATGTTGGCACCGCCACAATAAGTGCAAAAATTCCGTCGGGCAAAACCGCAAAATGCAGGGTAACCGTTTATATTAAAGCCACAGGAATTAGCTTTTCTCAATCCGCATTAACAATAAACAGAGGAGAAAGCAAAAATCTTTCATACACCATATCCCCGAGAAACACTACGGAAAAAGCAACCTTTAGCAGCAGCAATAACAATGTGGTAACTGTCAACAGCAAAGGTAGGATAACAGCCAGAAATGTTGGCACCGCCACAATAAGTGCAAAAATTCCGTCGGGCAAAACCGCGAAATGCAGGGTAACGGTTACACAGAAAAACTCAGACAGTGATGAAAAGGAAGAACACATTATCATTGATAATCAAGTAAGCCTTGGTAATTCCTATAGTGCGGTATTAAGAAAAAACGGAGATTTATATACTTTCGGAAGTAACGCCGTGGGACAGCTTGGCGACGGAACTACAGATGATAGCCATATCCCCGTAAAAATAATGAGTAATGTAAAATCCATAAGTATTGGTAACTATCATAGTGCCGCAATTAAGGAAAACGGTGATTTGTACACTTGGGGAGATAATTATTACGGTCAGTTAGGCAACGGAACAAAAGACGACAGTCCTTCACCCCAAAAAATAATGAGCAATGTGAAAACTGTCTGTCTGGGAAAATACGGACATAGTGCTGCAATTAAGGAAAACGGTGATTTATACATTTGGGGAGATGATTCTTTCGATCTGTTAGGCAACGGAACAAAAGACGACAGTCCTTCACCCCAAAAAATAATGAGTAATGTAAAATCTGTAAGTCTTGGAATAAGCCATTGTGCTGCAATTAAAGAAAACGGCGATTTATACACTTGGGGACTTAACACTTATGGCGAGCTCGGTGACGGTACAAACAATAGCAGTGATACTCCCATAAAAGTAATGACTAATGTAAAAGCCGTAAGTCTTGGCAATCTTCACAGCGCTGCAATTAAGGAAAACGGTGATTTATACACCTGGGGAGATAATTATTACGGTCAGTTAGGCAACGGAACAACAGACAAAAGTTCATCACCTCAAAAAATAATGAGCAACATAAAAGCTGTCAGTCTCGGATGGAATAACAGCGCCGCAGTTAAAGAAAACGGTGATTTATACACCTGGGGAAATAACAATTATGGCGAGCTCGGTGACGGTACAGACAAAGACAGTAATGTTCCCATAAAGGTAATGGGCAACATAATGGCCGTAAGTCTTGGTAATAATCACAGCGCCGCAATTAAGGAAAACGGTGATTTATACACTTGGGGAGATAATTATTACGGTCAGTTAGGCAACGGAACGACAGACACCAGCCTTGTCCCTATAAAGATAGACATTTATTAACTTTTTAAAATCGAAAGGAGCTTTCTCAGAATTATCCAAACAAAAGTGATTAAGTACAGTTTTTAATAAAAATATGTTTATACTTCCTTGTCATAAAAATTACCTCCTATGGTATTTCTATTCTTCCATAGGAGGTCTATTTTTACTATTCTCTACTTTTATGTTCAAAAATCATTCTATTTTATTATATGCAATACAGATTTGTTTCCCAGCCGGGAATAGAGGGGTGATGCCGCATATAAATTTTATAATTTTTGTTAATGCGGTTAAGCATGGTGGGAAGTTTGTAAATATCCGAACACCTGTGATAACAGGCAATATTGAGCTTTGGTTTTTTGCTTTCCAAAAGCTCATTTCCTCCCGACAAAACTACAAATTCCGCACCCTCAATATCCATTTTAATATAGGTAAATTCCCTTTCCCCGGCAAGGGAATTTATGCAGGTTGTCTTTGTCAGGACACCGTCCCTGCGAATGGAACTTCCTCTGCCCTTGTCCAAAATAAACGGAATTTCCGTATCCTGTATCCATACACCCATATTCAGCAATTTTGTATTTGCCAAATCTCCCTTAGACTCAACCAGCTTTTCATATGTCTTGGGGTCAGGCTCAACTGCCGTAATAGTTTTATACTGATTACAGGTATATTTCAGAAATTCATCAATGGTATCCCCTCTGTATGCTCCTAAGTCAAGATAATTTTCCTCAGATGTAAGATTAAGTATTTTGTAGGCGTCGTCCTTGGAACTTTCTATTTCAAAGAGATACTTTAATTCACCTGTATACTGAAAATAACAAATATTTCTAAAGGTCTTCCTTGACATTTCATCTGCCATAAGGTCGTAGGCGATTTCAATTTCCGTACCGTTTTTCATCAGGTAACTTCTGTTAAATATGCTGGAACCTGCAACGGGAACGCTTGGCACAAGGACTGTATACTTATCATTCAGCTCCTTAATATGGTTCATAACATCTTCTCTGTCTGTACCAAAGGTTATGAGGATAACAAAATCCCCCAGCTCCTCTTTGTGCTGTTCAAATGTTTTTACTGTAAAATCGTGAAACTTCTGGCCTCTTACAAAGTCATCAGATGCCATAACTCCCCCTACATTAATTCCCAGCAGTTCAAACTCTTTCAGCACCCTGTCTGCGCCGTTGCCCATTCCGTAAAGAACAATGGGTCTTTCCTCATTCATAAGTTTTTCCCAAACTGATTTTTTATTTAATAATTCATTTATCATAGCAAACCTCTTTTATGGATTACAGCTTTGACAGGGGGTATATCCTTGGGATACTGCCTCCTGTCTGTTTTTAAAATACACCTTGTTGTCACTACTCATTACCTTTATGGCACTGCAGTGAACAGTGTGAAATTTTCTGCTGTTTTTGTTTCCGATATAGCTTTCATTTGAGTTGTTCTTAACAAATGCACTTTGTTCTTTTTTACCGGTTGTTTCTTCTGTAATTTCGGTTTCTTTGCCGGTGTAAAAAGTTGTGTTTTCATAATCATAATTTTCTGTTTCGGCACTAAGTTTTTCTCCGTCGGAGGAAATTATTACTGTGCCGTCTAAGTCTGTCCTGTAAACATCAACACCCCTATCATTAAGGGCAGACAGGGTTTCCCTGTGAGGGTGTCCGTATGAATTGTTTTCCCCACAGCTTATTACCGCCACCGAGGGGTCAACAGCCTCTAAAAATTTTCTGCCTGTACCGGAACTGCTTCCGTGATGGGCCACCTTTAGAACATCTGCATGCAAATCACAGTCCCTTTTAAGCATTTCCTCCTCTACAAGGCTCTCTGCGTCCCCTGTAAATAGAAATGAGGTTTCTCCGTAGTCCAGCTTTATAACTATGGAAAAGTTGTTGCATTGGCTGTAGATTTCCTTCTTTCCCGGAGAAAGTATGGTAAAACTTGCGTCCCCAAGAGAGTAGCTTTTCCCCGAATATCCATACTCTATTTTGGTGTTGTTATAACGGCAGGCGGACAACACATCTTTCCATGTTTCCGTACCGTATGAAGTATCGGGACATATAAAGGTATCTGTCTTTATATTATTAATAACTGTGTCCATACCGCCAATATGGTCGGAGTGTGGGTGTGTACCTACAGCGTATTTCAGGCGGTTTGCGCTGTGGTCCTTAAGGTACTGTGAGACAATTTCTCCCCGGTCGTTTTCTCCGGCGTCAATAAGCATTGAATCATTTTTGCACCTGAGGAGAATACTGTCACCCTGCCCCACATCAATATAACTGACAGTAAGTCCTCCCGATATACTTTTATTTTGGACTTTGCTTTCATTATTTTCCTTAATACTACAGCCTGTTACAGTAAGGATAAAACAGGTCAAAAGCACAAGGGCATTAATATAACTTTTGTATTTTCTCATAATAAAATATTATACAACGAAAACTACACCTTTGCAATAAATTAAAAATTTATCATATTGATTGTGTCATATTTATTAAAAAGGTAAAATTTTATGTTTCTTTCATTGACTATTAGGGTTTTAATTGATAATATTAATATGAAAAAAGGAAGTGAAGTACCTTGACTATAGTTTGGCAGCTTATTTTACTTGTAATAGGCTTTGTTCTCCTTGTAAAGGGAGCGGATTATTTTGTTGAAGGCGTAAGTGATATAGCAACACGCTTTGGTATTCCCCAGATTGTCATCGGACTTACTGTTGTAGCCTTTGGCACATCAGCACCGGAGGCGGCTATCAGTATTACCGCCTCAATTTCCGGTTCGGGCGGCGTGGCTGTAGGCAACATTATAGGCAGTAACATTATAAATGTATGGCTGATTTTGGGTATATCCGCTGTGGTGTCCCCTATGATAGTAAAGAAAAACACCGTTCGCTTTGAAATACCCTTTACAATAGGTGTTTCTGCTATATTTCTTATAATGGGAATGATGGTTGACAGCCTCCACATTATCAGCGGTATTATACTGTGGGTAATGATGTTTATTTTCTTAGGCTACCTCTTTATTTCCGCAAAAAGTATTATGAAAAAGGAAATAACAGAGGAGGTTAAACCTCAAAAGAAAATCAACCTGCCCATTACAATTTTAATTAGCCTCTTAGGGGGAGCAGCAGTAATATTCGGCGCAAATATGGTTGTTGACTCTGCAACTGAAATAGCAAAGGTCTGTGGCATCAGCGAGGATATAATAGGCCTTACAATTGTGGCATTCGGCACTTCTCTGCCGGAGCTTGTTACATCTGTAACAGCCTCAAAAAAGGGCAAAAACGATATTGCCATCGGCAACATTGTAGGCAGTAACATCTTTAATATTCTTTTTGTAATCGGCACATCTGCACTCATAAGCCCTGTACCTTTCAGCAACGATTTCTTAATTGACGGAATTGTTATGATTGCCGCAATTATAACCCTTTTCCTCTTTGTACTAAGGAAAAGACAACTTACACGCATAGGCGGTATCGGTATGCTTGTACTTTATGCAGGCTACTTTGCATATTTAATAACACAAGTTTAAATTTAAGGAGATACGAAAATGAAAAATCCAATAGTTACATTTGAAATGGAGAACGGAAAAACCTTTAAGGCAGAGCTTTACCCGGAAATTGCCCCAAACACTGTAAAAAACTTTTTAAGCCTTGTAAACAGCGGTTTTTACAACGGACTTACTTTCCACAGGGTCATATATGGCTTTATGATACAGGGCGGTTGTCCCCAGGGAACAGGTATGGGCGGTCCGGGCTACAGCATTAAGGGTGAATTTTCCGGCAACGGCTTTAAGAACGATTTAAAACACACCGAGGGAGTTCTCTCAATGGCCCGTTCAATGATGCCCGATTCAGCCGGCAGTCAGTTCTTTGTTATGCATAGAACAAGTCCTCACCTTGACGGTCAGTATGCCGCTTTCGGCAAGGTTATTGAGGGATTTGATGTTGTTGAAGAAATTGCGGAAGTTGATACAGATTTTCAGGATAAACCCCTTGACCCACAGGTAATGAAAAAAGTTACAGCGGAAACCTTCGGGGAAGAATATGGTCAGCCTGAAAAAAACTGATTAGTTTAAGCCTCTTAAATATTAGAAATTTTCCTCTTGTATAAAAAAAATAGTAGTGATATAATTAGGTGGATAGGGAAATTACCATTACTAATGGATTAATTATAAAACTATAAAAATAAAGTAAACGGTGTGCCCTTGGGTACGCCGTTTTTTTACGGAATGGGGAAATATAATGGCAAAATACAATCCAAAATCTCTAAAGGCAGAGGAGTTTATCTCCCATGAAGAAATAGAAGAAACCCTTGCCTATGCAGAGAAAAACAAAGATAATTTACAGCTTATCGACAAAATTTTAGAAAAGGCAAAACTGGGAAAGGGTCTTTCCCACAGGGAAGCGTCTGTCCTCCTTGCATGTGAGAACAAGGAAAAAATAGAGGAAATGTATAACCTTGCACAGCAGATAAAGCAGGACTACTACGGCAACAGAATTGTTATGTTTGCCCCTCTCTACCTTTCCAATTACTGCGTAAACGGCTGTCTTTACTGCCCCTATCATATGAAAAACAAGCACATTCCACGCAAAAAGCTAACCCAACAGGAGGTTAGGGACGAGGTAATTGCACTTCAGGATATGGGACACAAAAGACTTGCTATTGAGGCAGGCGAGGACCCAAAGAACAATCCTATTGAATATATACTTGAATGTATAAACACAATATACTCCATTAAACACAAAAATGGCGCCATAAGAAGGGTTAATGTAAATATTGCCGCAACTACTGTCGAAAACTACAGAAAGCTAAAGGAGGCAGGCATAGGTACATATATTCTTTTCCAGGAAACCTACCACAAGGAAAGTTATTTAAAACTACACCCCACAGGCCCTAAGCACGATTACGATTACCATACAGAGGCTATGGACAGAGCCATGGAGGGGGGCATTGACGATGTAGGTTTAGGCGTACTCTTTGGACTTGAACTTTATAAGTATGAATTTGCAGGACTTCTTATGCACGCAGAACACCTGGAGGCATCTCACGGTGTGGGACCTCATACAATCTCTGTACCAAGAGTTAAGCGTGCAGATGATATTGACCCTGATGAATTTGACAACGGCATTGACGACGATACCTTTGCAAAAATTTGCGCACTTATCAGAATTGCCGTTCCCTATACAGGTATGATTATTTCCACAAGGGAAAGCCAGGAAGTCCGTGAAAAGGTTATAAGACTGGGGGTATCCCAGATTTCAGGCGCCTCAAGAACCTCTGTGGGAGGTTATACAGAACAAAACAGGCCCCACGATACAGAGCAGTTTGATGTTTCCGACAATAGAACTCTCGATGAAGTTGTACGGTGGCTTATGGAAATCGGATATATACCCTCATTCTGCACAGCTTGTTACAGAGAGGGCAGAACAGGGGACAGATTTATGTCCCTTTGCAAATCGGGACAAATTCAGAATTGTTGTCATCCCAACGCCCTTATGACACTAAAGGAATATTTAATGGATTATGCAACAGAGGACACAAGAATAATCGGTGAAAAACTTATTGAAAGTGAGCTTAAAAATATTCCAAAGGAAAAGGTAAGGGAAATCTGTAAGGAAAACCTTAAAAGGATTGAAGAGGGAATTAGAGATTTCCGTTTTTAAACGGGAGGCAATTATGAGTATGAACACAACACCAAAATCAGATAGAGTGCATATAGGCTTTTTCGGAAAAAGGAATGCAGGAAAAAGCTCCGTTGTAAACGCCTTTACAAATCAGGAGCTTTCTGTTGTTTCAAATGTGGAGGGTACTACAACGGACCCTGTATACAAAGCTATGGAGCTTCTCCCTATGGGGCCGGTTATGATTATTGACACAGCAGGCATTGACGACAGCGGACAGCTTGGCAGACTTAGGGTGAAGAAAACTCATCAGGTACTTAACAAAACCGATGTGGCACTTCTTGTTGTAGATATTTTAAAGGGCATTTCCCCTGCTGATAAGGAGCTTATAGACCTTTTTAAGGCAAGAGAAATCCCCTACATAGTGGTTTACAATAAGGGAGATTTGGGAAACAGGGACAACCTTGAGGACAATGAAATTGTGGTAAGCGCCCTTACAAAACAGGGTATTAATGACCTTAGGGAAAAGGTTGCCCATATAACTAAAAATGAAAATGACAATAAAAGGCTTGTAGGGGATTTGCTTAGTGCAGGGGACCTGGCAGTGCTGGTTGTTCCCATTGACTCCTCCGCCCCTAAAGGAAGACTTATCCTGCCCCAACAGCAGACTATAAGGGATATTCTTGACAGCGGAGCAACGGCTGTTGTTTGCAGGGACAGCGAACTTGCAGAAACTTTAAAGGCTCTTGGCAAAAAGCCAAAAATAGTTATTACGGACAGTCAGGTTTTCGGCAAGGTGAAAAACATTGTGCCACAGGATATGCCGCTTACCTCATTTTCAATTTTAATGGCTCGGTATAAGGGCTTTCTTAACGCCGCCGTTAAGGGTGCATCAGCAATAGACAGTCTGAAAAACGGAGATACCATACTCATATCCGAGGGTTGTACCCACCACAGACAGTGTGAGGATATCGGCACTGTAAAACTTCCCATGTGGATAAAGGAGTATACAGGGAAAGATGTTAATTTTGAATTTTCCAGCGGAACGGAGTTTCCTGAAAATATAAAGAAGTATAATCTGGTTATACACTGCGGCGGCTGTATGCTTAACGAAAGGGAAGTTATTTACAGAATGAAAAATACCGTAGGACAAAATGTTCCCTTTACAAACTACGGAATTGCTATTGCAAAAATGAAAGGCATACTTGACAGAAGTATCGCCCCTTTGAATATGTAAAAAAAGCGTAGTAATAAATTTACTACGCTTTTTAATGTGCTTTCTAAAATAGTCTATATCTTTTTAAATATAGGTTTTATCACTGCCCTCATTAACAGTGAAAATATAACCGTAGGTATAATGACTGCAATCATAAATAAAAAACTGTTAAATTCATAAATTGGAGTCTGTCTAAATAAAAATATAAATAATCCGTGATACAAGTATATTTCAAATGAAATCTTAGACAGAAAACGCAGAGCTCTATTGCTTAATGATATCCTTGTTTGGAGGCAAACAATTAAGGGTGCAAAAAACATGGCACATAATACCTGTAAGAGGCTTTCAGTACCCCCCCCCCGAAATTCTATGCCTTATTACAAAACATAGTGAGAATGCGGAAAATAAGCCTATTATAACCCTAATGCTGTATGTACTTAGCAACCGGTCTATATATTCTTTTCTATATCCCCAGATTGTCCCCACAAAAAATGAAATAATTGATGGACTCCAGTAAACAAACTTATAACCTGCCAACAATAAAATGAACAGGACAGAAAATAAAATCCATGATACCTTAATACTTCTGATGAATCTAAATGAAAGCCAAAACATTAGATAAAGAATTAATAATGTTACAATAAACCATGAGTTGTCCACAATCGGTGAACCGGAAATAAAAGAATTAATAATATTTTCAACACTAAATCCATAGAATAGTGCTTTTACGCCTACATATATTATTAAGGCTCCTATATATGGGAGCAGTAACCTTGACATTCGTCTTTTAATAAAACTTTTCATATAGTTTTCTTTATGAAGTAATGAGTACATCAATCCGTACCCGGAATAAAAAAAGAATACCGATACCATTAAGTAACCTACCATCTGAAACGGTAAAAACATTGGACCCAGATATACTTCATTTGATATGTGGTGCAACATTACTGAAACAGCACAAATCGCCTTGATTGAATTAGTATTTTCAAGGCACAAATAGTTTCCGTTTACATTATATCTAAAGACCTTCGCCTTATAAAATACCATAACTAAAAATAATAGAATAAAAGAAGAACCCAAAACATAATTTATCATATTAATACCTCTTGCATTTTATATATAATAAAATATACAACATTATGTAACATTCTGTCAACATAATGATTTCTATTATGTGTTACAGTTATATTAAAGAAAAACAGCAAATACATTCCACTTGCTATAAAAACCGCATTACAAATACTCAACTTTGGAAAAACACTTAAAAACACAAAATAAAACCTCCTATGATAGTCAATTAATTCTACCATAGGAGGTTTTTTATTGTTATATAATTTTTATAGACCGGCTCAATATTAGGAGAGCCCTTCAATATAAAACTTTAATTAACTATTAACAACCTGTGTGATAACCTTTTTAATATTTGTTTCCGTAAGGCCAAAGATTTCAAGCAGTTCCCAGGCAGGACCTGAATAACCGAATCTGTCGTTCACACCTATTCTTGTAACAGGCACGGGACAGTACTGTGATGTGACCTCACAAACAGCGTCAGCCAAACCGCCCATAATATTGTGTTCTTCAACCGTAATAATTTTGCCTGTTTCCTTTGCCGCCTTAATAATAATATCCTTATCAATAGGCTTAATTGTGTGGATATTAATAAGACGGGCGTTAATACCCTCTTTTTCAAGAGCCTCAACAGCCTTTTTTGCCTCATTAACCACAAGGCCTGTTGCAATAACGGTTACATCATTACCCTCATGAAGTGTAATGCCCTTGCCCAGCTCAAAGCTGTAGGTTTCCGGGTCGTTAAAGGAATCTATTGCAAGCCTGCCCAGTCTGATGTAAACAGGGCCCTTATGCTCAAGAGCCGCCTTTGTAGCCGCTTTCATTTCCCAGTGGTCGGCAGGGTTCAGAACAACCATATTGGGGATTGTCCTCATAACTCCAATATCTTCAAGACACTGATGGGTTGCACCGTCCTCACCTGTAGAAATACCTGCGTGTGAACCGGCAATTTTTACATTAAGGTTTGGATATGCCACAGAGTTTCTAATCTGTTCAAAGGCTCTGCCTGTGGCAAACATTGCAAAGGACGCCGCTACCGGCTTTTTGCCTGCTGCCGCAAGGCCTGCTGCAACGCCAATCATATTTCCCTCGGCAATACCGCAGTTAATAAATCTGTCCGGATATGCCTTTTGAAAAATACCCGTCTTTGTGGCCGCCGAAAGGTCAGCGTCAAGTACCACAATATTATGGTCCTTTTCTGCCAGCTCACAAAGAGCCTCTCCAAAACTTTCTCTTGTTGCCTTAGTAACCTTTTCTGCCATAGTCTTAACCCTCCAGTTCTGCAAGCTGTGCTTCAAGTTCAGCCATAGCAATTTTATATTCCTCATCATTTGTAGCTTTACCGTGCCAGCCTACCTGGTTTTCCATAAAGCTAACGCCTTTGCCCTTAACGGTTTTCATAAGGATAGCCGTAGGCACACCCTTGGTGTTCCTTGCGCTGTCAAAGGCTTTGTCAAGTTCAGTAAAGGAGTGACCGTCCACCTTTAGTACATTGAAACCAAAGGATTCAAACTTTTTGTCCAGAGGCTCAATTCCTCCAACCTCTGCAACAGTGCCGTCAATCTGTAAACCGTTCTGGTCAACAATAACAACCAGATTATCCAGACCTTTGTGGGCGGCAAACATAGCTGCCTCCCAAACCTGGCCTTCTTCACATTCACCGTCACCAAGTACTGTATATACTCTGTAATTCTTTTTATCCATCTTTGCCGCCATAGCCATTCCACAGGCCGCGGAGATACCCTGTCCCAGTGAGCCTGTGCTCATATCAATACCGGGGGTACCTTTCATATCCGGGTGACCCTGGAGCATTGCTCCAACATGGCGGAGGGACTTAAGCTCATCCCAGTCAAAGAAACCCTTTAGGGCAAGGACTGCATAAAGGGAGGGCGCACAGTGACCCTTAGACAGCACAAATCTGTCCCTGTCCTCCCAGTCAGGTTTCTGCGGATTAACATTCATTTCTTTAAAATAAAGGTAAGTAAAAACATCAGCGGCAGAAAGAGAACCGCCCGGATGTCCTGACTTAGCGTTGTAAGTGCCTATTATAGCACCCATTCTTGCCTTAGTTGCATTAATCTGCAACTGCTTGATTTCGCTAATCTCCATTTTTTAGCCTCCGTGAATTGTTATGCTAAATTATGATAAAACAGCAATACCCATACTTACTCAGTGTATTGCTTATAAATGATAACACAATACCCATATTGTAATATTCTTTTAAAGCATTATGTCTCCTTTTCCCAAATTTTCGTCAAAAATTTATCAAAGTCAGCCTTTTCTCTCACACAAAATTGATGAAAGTATCCTGTAAGCTACTTCCTCCTTAGGCAAAACAGGCAGTTTTTCCTGTCCCTTTTTAGTTATTATAGTGACAGCATTTGTATCTGTACCAAAGCCTGCGCCTTTTTCTTTCAGACTGTTTGCAACAATCATATCTGCATTTTTGCTGACCAGTTTTGCCCTTGAATTTTCTATAACATTTTCAGTTTCCATAGAAAATCCGCAGATAAACTGGTTTTCCCTTTTAACTTCTCCAAGATACTTTAGAATATCCTTGGTCTTTTCCAGTGCTATGCTTTCCATACCCCCTGCGTCCTTTTTTATTTTATTATCAGAATATTTTTTGGGTGTATAGTCTGCCACCGCCGCCGACTTTATAATAATATCCATATCCCTGCTTTCAGAAACAACGGCATTATACATATCCTCTGCACTTTTTACTTTAACTGTTTTTACAAATGGGACTTTGGGAAGTGCAGTTTCCCCGCTTACAAGGGTTACCTCTGCTCCTCTGAGCATAGCCTGTTTGGCTATGGCATAACCCATTTTTCCTGTTGAGTGGTTGGTAATATATCTTACAGGGTCAATGCTCTCCTGCGTAGCTCCTGCCGTCACCATAACTTTAAGGCCTTTCATATCCTTGTCGTACCTACACTCTCTTTCAATATACTGAAAAAGCCTTTCGGGACTTGGCATTTTTCCTTTTCCCTCTGTACCGCAGGCAAGCCTGCCACTGTCTGCATCTATTACTTCATATCCATACCTTCGCAGTTTGTCCATATTTTCCCCAACAATAGGATTTTCGTACATATTGGTGTTCATTGCAGGCACAATAATTTTTTTGCATTTACAGGCCATAACCGTAGTTGTAAGCATATCATCTGCAATTCCTCCGGCTATTTTTCCAATAACATTTGCAGTTGCAGGGGCAACCATAAAGCAGTCCGCCCTTTCTGCAATACTTATATGCTCAATTTCAAAGCTGTGATTTCTGTCAAATGTATCTGTAATACATCTTCTTTTGGTAAGTGCCTCAAAGGTATTTGGTGTAATAAAGTTCTTTGCGTTTTCCGTCATAATAACATCAACACTATATCCCGATTTTACAAGCATTGAAACAAGGTTTGGAATTTTATAAGCCGCTATTCCGCCGCTTACACCGATGACTACATTTTTCCCCTTCATCACATTACCTCTTTTCCCTTATATTGCTTTAATTATGCCCCAAATCAAAGGGAAAATCAAGTATATGACCCGGGATTATTGATTTTTCCGTAGTTTTTGTTATAATTTTACATAGGGTTTATTTTTTATACAGGAGGCAGTTATGATTTTAGCAATAGATATTGGCAACACAAACATTGTCATTGGTGTTATAGACAAAAATGATAAAATTATATTTACAGGAAGGCTTGCCACAGACAAACTGAAAACCTCCGATGAATACGCTCTGCTTTTTAGCGGAATGTTGGAAATAAAAAATATAAACATAAAGGACATAGAGGGCATAGTTTTATCCTCTGTTGTGCCTCCCCTTATTCTTACAATGAAAAGGGCAATTAAATCCCTTACAGGCAAAACGCCCCTTATAGTAGGTCCGGGTCTTAAAACAGGACTTAACATAAAAATAGATAATCCTGCACAGCTTGGTTGTGATTTAGTTGCCGACGCTGTAGGGGCCATCAACAAATATCCTGTTCCCTGTATGGTGTTGGATATGGGTACTGCCACCACAATTTCTGTAATTGACGGGGAAAAAAACTACCTTGGAGGACTAATTATTCCCGGTGTGAGAATCAGCCAGGATACTCTTTCTTCGACAACCAGTCAACTGCCCAGAATAAGCCTTGAAAAGCCTGATAATGTTATTGGCAAAAACACAGTTGACTGTATGAAAAGCGGAGCAGTATACGGTACAGCGTCAATGATTGACGGACTTGCAGACAGAATTGAGGAAGAATTGGGAGAAAGCATTACTATTGTTGCCACCGGCGGAAACTCCGGTTCAATAGTGCCTGTTTGTAAAAGGGATATTACCTATGACGAGGGACTGCTTTTAGAGGGATTAAACATTATATACAAGAAGAATACAAAGTAAAATGCAAAGCGTGATAGTATGAAAAATCAGATTTTAAATCTGCTGAAAAGCCAACAGGATTTTATCAGCGGACAGGTTCTGTGCGAAAAATTTAATGTGAGCCGCACCGCCGTATGGAAAGCCATTAAAAAACTTCGGGAAAAGGGCTACAACATTCAGTCTGTAACCAACAAAGGGTACAGGCTCATTTCTTCTCCGAATATACTTGATGAAAACGAAATAAAATCCAAACTTAAAACAAAATTCATAGGTAAAAATATTACCGTTCTGGAAACGGTAGACTCAACTAACAGCTATCTTAAAAAAAATGCACATAACTGTCCTGACGGAACTGTGGTGGTTGCAAGGAAACAAACTCGGGGAAAGGGCAGACTGGGCAGAGTATGGCAAACAAAAAAAGACCAGGCTGTGTGTTTTTCAGTTTTACTAAGACCTGAAATTTCCCCAATGGAGGTTTCCGCAGTTACACCTCTTTGCGGACTGGCTGTAGTGAAAGGGCTGAATGACTACTTTGACTTTGACGCAAAAATCAAATGGCCCAATGATGTGATTATAAAAAACAAAAAGCTCTGCGGCATACTTACAGAAATGAGCTGTGAGTTTGACAGAGTTGAGCATATCATAGTGGGTATTGGCATTAATCTGCTGATAAGGGACTTTCCAAAGGAAATTGCCTACAAGGCAACCTCCTGCTGTCTTGAAAGTGACAGAGAAATTGACAAAAATCTTCTTCTTGCAAATATTCTCAAAAGCATTGAAGATGTACTGTGCAGCAGTGAATATGCCTTTAATCGGAATAACCTTTCGGAATACAAAAAATACTGTGCAACCCTTGGCAGGGAAATAACCTTTATGCGCAAAGGGCAGGAAGTTAAGGGTATTGCTACAGACATTAACAGTGATGGAGAACTTGTAGTAACCCTTTCAAATGGCAAAAAGGAAACTGTATTCAGCGGCGAAGTTACCGTTCAGGGAATTTATTAAGGGACAGCCAAATGGCTGTCCCTTTCTCACTGTCAATTATTCTCCGTACATTTCCTTTTCTTCTTTAGGTGTAGGAATTTTATTGCCGTCCTTGTCAAAGTAGTCATAGGAGATAGCCTCACCCTGGCTGTCATAGGCGGTCTGGTAATAATATTTTATGTTGCCCTTTTCGTCATACTGGGTGCGTATATCCTTTGAGGCTGTACCGTCGGAACGGTAGGAGTACTCGTGCTTTTCGGTCATATTGTTATTTACATCATAGGCCTTATAGCACTTAACCAGATAAACTCCCCCAACCTTTGTGTACTCTGTTTTGTCGGAGGCGGCAAGAATATTATCGCTGTCATAGGTCTTACTGCTTATTTCGTTGCCGTATTTGTCATACTCCATTACCTGGGTGGAAACAAGGTTGTTTCGGTCAACCGCTCCTGCGTAACTGATAATCTTTGTGTTGTTATTTAAAGAATCGTATTCCCTGATTTCAACATAGTCAAGAATCTTCCCCACATAATGGTCCTGCTGGATTACATTGTAGGAGGCGTCATATTTGTAAATATCTCCCTCATCAATAGTACCGTCCTCTTTACACTGGAAACTCTCTATAGGATATTCGTGATCCCTGTCAAGAGGCGAATAAAGCTCGTATAAATTATCGCTGTCAAGAAGGCTCTTGTCAATCTTGCCCTCTTTACCTCCGGGATAGGTTGCCTCAAACTGGGTTGTGGGCTGGGTTTGTCCATTTGTAGTATTACTTTTGGTACAGCCTGTCATTAAAACAGATGAAAGTATAGCTGAAATACATATTGCCGTAAGGATTTTTTTCATAAAAAACACCTCTTCCTCTGCACCATTCTAACATATAAAATCTTCTTTTGCAATGGTGGAAAAAGGTATTTTAACGGATAATTAATATTCAGTCATAAAGTTCCGGTGAGAAAAATATATTAGTATGAAATATATTTTAAAGGAGTTTTACAAATGCCAACACTTTTTTTAAGTCCTTCTGTACAGGAGTTTAACCCCTATGTTGACGGCGGTAACGAAGAATATTATATGAATCTTATTGCAGACGCAATGGAGCCGTACCTTACAGCCTCGGGAATTAATTTTGTAAGAAACAACCCGGGTGTGACTACGGCACAGGTTATAAGGGACAGTAACAGCGGAAACTACGATTTGCACCTTGCCATACACTCAAACGCCTCCCCTGACTCTATACGGGGACAACAGCAGGGTACGGACATCTATTATTATCCCTCCTCTGCAAACGGAAGAAGATTTGCAGAAATTATTCAAAAGAATTTTAAGACTATCTACCCAAATCCCAATAATGTTGATGTTATACCAACCACAACCCTTGGAGAGGTTAAAAGAACAAAGGCCCCTGCCGTACTGATTGAAGTCGCCTACCACGACAACCCTCAGGACGCACAGTGGATAAGGGATAATATAGGGGATATTGCAAGGATACTCTCTCAAAGCGTTGCGGAGTATTTCGGCATACCTTTCAGAGAACCTTAATAAAATATTTGATTTATTCTTTTAATTTGCTATAATTATGTAAAAAGGAGAAATGTGTGAACCTTAACAGGTTCACACATTCCAACAATAATAATTACTTGTTCTGATTGTTGTTCTGGTTGTTGTTATTGTTGTTCTGATTCTGCTTGCTATTGTTGTTATTATTATTGTTATTGTTGTTCTGGTTGTTATTCTGATTGCTCTGTCTGTTCTGATTGCTCATAAATAACACCTCCTTCAATAACATTATCTGCGAAATTAAGAGGATTTATTCATTATGGAAAATTTTTTTGATGAGATTAAAAATTTGATACCTGATGAATTTGATGATTTCATTAAATTTTATAACCAAGAACCCTATAAAGGACTGAGGGTAAACACTCTTAAATGCAGTAAAGAAAAACTTGAAAATCTTCTTTCCTTTCCCCTGAAACCAACTCCCTTTTGTCGTGAGGGTTACTACTATCCAAATAGTATCCAAGGACTTGGCAAACATCCTCTGCACCACAGCGGTGCATTCTATATACAGGAACCCTCCGCTGCCTCTGCCGTTCCAATGATGGGAATTGAGGAGGGGGATATTGTTCTGGATATGTGCTCCGCTCCGGGAGGAAAATCAACCCAAATTGCATCAGCTCTTAAGGGTACGGGACTTCTTGTTTCCAATGAAATAGTGAAAAACAGAGCTGCTGTTCTCCTATCCAATATGGAGAGAATGGGAGTTAAAAATTTTGCGGTAATGTGCTGTCACCCACAAAAAATTGCAGAAAAGCTGCCTAATTTTTTTGATAAAATCCTTGTTGATGCCCCCTGCTCCGGCGAGGGTATGTTCCGAAAGGATAACGAGGCAAAAACACAGTGGAGCTATCAACATACAGTAAGCTGTGCCGCACGACAACTTGAAATTCTAAACAGCGCAAAGAATTGTCTTAAAGAAAACGGAGTGCTGGTATACTCCACCTGCACCTACAACGAAAGGGAGAACGAGGGCGTAATCAGCAAATTTTTAAAGGAAAACCCTGACTTTGAAATTGAGGACAGCCATCAAAACTTCGGAAGAAACACCTTAGGATTTGCAAAGAGGATTTTTATCAACGACGGCGGAGAGGGACATTTTTGCTGTAAATTGAGAAGAAAATCCCCAAACAGCGGCTGCACACAGCCCTACCCCTACAGAAAAATAAAAAATTACAAGGAAATACCGGAATTTTATTTTAGTATATTTAAGGACAAGCCTTTTACGGATAATTTTGAAATTATAAAGGATAAGGTGTATATCCTCCCCTACGGTCTGCCAAATTTCGACGGACTGAATGTTTTGCGCAGCGGAATACTTCTGGGTGAAATAAAGAAAAACAGAATTGAACCCTGCCACAGCGCTTTTATGGCCTCTAAGCCGGAGGAATGTGTTAATGCGGTGAATTTTTCTGCTGACAGTGAGGAAATACATAAATTTCTCCACGGTGAGGAAATACAGGTTGAACATAGCCTTAAAGGCTACACGGCAGTTTCTGTAGAGGGTATTGTTACAGGCTTTGGGAAAGCAAGCGGCGGAAAACTAAAAAATAAATATCCAAAGGGATTAAGGAATTTATAATATGGACGGACTATCCAACATCGGTACAATTAAAGAGATACTTTCACGACACGGATTTTCCTTTAGCAAGGGGCTGGGTCAGAACTTTATTGTCAATCCCTCGGTATGCCCCAGAATGGCTGTGGAATGTGGTGCAGGTAAGGGAGTAGGAGTGCTTGAGGTTGGCCCCGGAATAGGCGTGCTAACAAATGAGCTTTGCAAAACTGCGGAGAAAGTAGTTTCCGTTGAACTGGATAAAAGGCTTGTTCCCATACTCAAGGAAACTCTTGGGGAATACCAAAACTTTAAACTTATAGCCGATGATATAATGAAGATAGACCTAAAAAAGCTGATTGAACAGGAATTTCAGGGTATGGAAGTGGTAGTCTGTGCAAACCTGCCCTATTATATTACATCCCCTGTTATAATGAGATTTCTGGAAGAAAAACTTCCCATTAAATCTATAACTGTTATGGTGCAAAAAGAGGCAGCCCAAAGGCTATCTGCAAAGGTAGGTTCAAGGGAAAGCGGAGCTGTTACAGTTTCCGTTGCCTACTACAGCACCCCAAAGTTTCTCTTTAATGTATCCAGAGGGTCCTTTATGCCAAGTCCAAATGTGGACAGTGCAGTAATCAGACTGGATATTTCCCCAAGGCCAAACGTAATTGTAAAAAGGGAAAGGGATTTTAAGAGGATTGTAAAAGCGGGCTTTTCCCAAAGGAGAAAAAACCTTTCCAACAGTCTTTCTTCAGGACTGGGAATAGACAAAACCACAGCAAATATGCTGATAGAAAAGTGTAAGCTGAAAAGTAATGTGAGGGCGGAAAACTTAACCCTTGAAGATTTTGGAATACTTGCGGATTGTTTAACGGAGTACGAAAATGAAAAGAATTAAAAATTTATTTATAAATACACTTCAAAAACGAGAGAAAACCACTGTCTGGAACATAATTTTTAAAATAGGCGTAATTCTTCTCTGCATAGGAATAGTCTTTACGCTTTTGGCCATAGTTTTCACAATGACGGCAAATATCGAGAATTTTACAGTCTTTGGCTGTGACCCAAACAACGCCTCTGTATTTTGCGGAATTTTAGCCTGCACTGTTGCCCTGACAGGTATGTTCTTTATATTCTGCGGTAAGGTAAGTAAAAAATAAATCTTATAGTAGAAAAACCTCCCCTCAGGGAGGCTTTTTATTTGCAAAAAAAATGCCCATCCTATTGGATGGACAAGTTTAGTGTTGGCATCTTCCTATTTTCACGGGCCGTCGCCAGCCAACTATCTTCGGCACTACTGAGCTTAACTTCTGTGTTCGGGATGGGAACAGGTGGACCCTCAGCGTCATCAACACCAACTAAATTTTCCGTCGTTTTTATCAGCGACAATATGCATTATATCACTATGTTTTTTAAAATGCAAGTATTTTTTTGAAATTTTTTTATTTTTTTACAAATGATTTCCCTTTGTCCTTTGGGAATGTTCCGTATTTAATTGACTACAATAAAAAAATAGGGTAAAATGTAGTGTAGAAAAATTTACAAAAAGCAAGGAATTAGTATGAATAAAACAAAAAAAGCATTTTTTCTAATGTCATCCCTTTCTATATACAAGGGAATTCTTTCAAGAAGTGTGCCCTCGGCACTTTTCAGACTGATAAAATCCATAGATAAATGTCCTGAGGAATTTCTTTCTGCATACGGGGACTTTTACAAACTGTTATGCGAAAGGAATTGTTCCGACAGCCTGTGTTACAATATGACAGAAGCCGCACTTTTTGACGAAAACTATTTTACAAAGTGTGCCACAGCAGGAAAAACAGGAGAAATGACTGCCGAAGAAACAGAGGCCACTGCAAATGATATTTTTTCAATTATGTTTGCCTCAAATTTAACACCCAAAGATATTTTGGAGGATTATTCATATAAGGAAGATATTAAAGAAATTATTTCCGTCCTGCCCAAGTGGAAATGCGGACTTCCTGCCAAACCCTTTATAAACTTTGACGGCGGTCTGGAAACTATCGCCTTTTTTCACAGGGTAAACGGATGCGGTATGTTTGCACGATACCGCTCATTTGTATGGCGTGACAGCAAAATTCAGCCCATTATTAATGATGACAAAGTAAGAATACAGGATTTGGTGGATTACGAGTACCAGAGAAATCAGGTTATAGAAAATACCAAAGCCTTTATGGAGGGGAAAAACGCAAACAACTGCTTGCTGTACGGGGATATGGGTACAGGCAAAAGTACAACTGTTAAGGCGGTTGTCAACGAATTCAGAAGTAAGGGTTTAAGAATTGTGGAAATGCCCAAGGAAATGCTTATGGATTTTCCCCTTTTGGTTGACACAATCGCCGACATTCCTATGAAATTTATTATTTTCATTGATGACCTTTCCTTTCAAAGACAGGACGAGTGTTACACAAGTCTTAAGGCTGTTTTGGAGGGCGGGGTTGCCTCCCTGCCTCACAATGCGCTTATCTATGCAACCAGCAACAGGCGTCATCTTGTTAGGGAAAACTTTGAGGACAGAAACTGCACAGAGGTAAACAGGCGTGACAATATGCAGGAAACACTTTCCCTTTCCGACAGGTTCGGTCTTTCTATCGGCTACTATGTACCTGATAAAAAGAAATATCTGCATATTGTGGACCAACTGGCAAAAGCTCATAATATAAATATTCCTGCCCAGGAGCTTCATATTGGTGCAGAGGCATTTGCCACACAGAGGGCCACCCGTTCCCCCAGAACTGCACAGCAATATATTAAAACTCTTTTATGAAAGGTAAGAAAATGAGAACTATAAAATCTACAATTATAATGTTACTGCTTTTTACAACAGTGTTTTTTTCCTTTGGCTGTACCCAGGATGGTTTTCCCGTTACGGTGGGCAACACAACCTTTAAAAGCAGTCCGGAAACAATAGCCGTTGTAAGCCCCAATATTGCAGATATTGTGGACTGCATTGGCTATGACGCAAAAGTTTCCCTTATCAGCGATGAGGTACAAACAGAGAAAATGGACTATATTACAAGATGCGGTAGCGCCATTGACCCAGATATCAATACCATAGTTACAAGCCAGGTTGATGTTGTATTTGCAGACGACAATATTTCTGACGGGGTTGTTAAAAGCCTTGAGGATAAGGATATTAAGGTGGTACAGTTCCATTACGGCAACACTAAGGATTCTATTAAAAACACCTATAAATCTGTAGGTACAATACTTGGCGGAGAAGAGGGAGGCAAAAAGGGTGAAGATGCCTTTGCAAAACTGCTTTCCACCCTTGATGTATACAAAAATGCCGTTTCCAGGGACTACTCTGAAAATAAACTTATTTACCTTAGCGGTACAAGCCTTTTTACAACGGTAATCGGGGACAGCTGGTACAACACAGTTCTTGACTATTGCGGTGCAAAGGTGTTTTCCGACGGCAAACGGGAGCCTGTCATTACCCTAAATGAGGTTGCAAAGGAAAATCCCCATTACCTTGTCTATGACGGTAAAACCTATGAAAGCATTAAAGACAGAGATGTTCTAAAAGGTGTAAAATTTCTTGAGAAAAACCACCATACACAGCTTGACAAAGATATCCTTAAATTACAGGGTTCTACAACAGTAGAAAATGTGAAAGCTATCATTAATATGATTGACAAAAATGCTGTTAAAAAGGCAGAACAAAGCCTTACTTCAAAAACATCGGTTAAAAACACATCTGAGAATACAACAGCAACAACCGAAAACACAACGGCCACAACCGGGAACACAACGGCCACACAGAAAAAAACTGAAACTTCTGCAACAAAGCCTGAAAACACGGATAAATATGAGCTCCAGTCAAAATACAAGGTTAATTTTACAGATGATAAAATCAAAAGTATGACCAAGGGCAAGACCAACAGCTATATTAAAGCTATGCAGGAAAGGTTCTCCGACCTTGGTTATCTCGGAGATGAGTACATAACAGGCTATTTTGGAGATTTAACATTAGAGTGTATCCAAACATTTCAGAAAAACAACCATATGGACAGAACAGGTAAAGTAACTTCGGAACTTTTGGAAAAACTGTTCTCTTCAAAGGCAAAGGATATTGCCTAAATAAGGAAAGAGCGTACCATATTGGGTACGCTCTCTTTTTAGCTTTCTTTTACTGTAATAATCCTGTCCTTTAAAATACTTCTTCCCATATCGTCTTTGACGCTGTATCTTAAAAGATATTCTCCCGGTTTATCTGTATTTACACTTCCTTTTACTTTTACCTTTTCTGTAATGTCGTTTCCTGCCGTATCCTCAGCCTTTATTCCTTTCATTTCATCAAACTGCTCTCCCTCATCAATGGCAGAGTCCTCAACGCCCTTAAAGGCAGGCTGTTTTTTATAATAAGGATTTCTCTTGTCGTCATCTGTGGGGTCCCAGCTTGTGCTTTTCTTTGTATTTATCTTCATTGAGGGAGGTGTACCCAACGGGCCGTCAATATCATCCTCGTAAACCCTGACGGTTGTACCCTCGGGGCAGTTGTCGTAAATCCACTTTGCGTCTGCTACAGCCAGTCTTACACAGCCCATGGAAATACTTTTTCCAAGTCCGTTATAATCCTTTACTTCAACGGAATCTGGATTTTCATATTCCTCATAGGGAACAGAGTGAAAGAGAATATCCCCGTTAAAGCCTGTCACATACTGACCGTACACATTTCCGAAAAGGGGTTGCCAGCGGGTCTTTGTGTATATGGAAAATGTGCCTGTCGGGGTTGCGTCACCCTGGCCGCAGGAACATACCATCGACCTTACAGCCACATTGTACTTGCCGTTTTTGTTATAGGTATAGACTGTAACACAGTTTTTCTTTCTGTTCACATCAATACTATAGAGATTGCTGTCGCTGTAGGAATTTTTGTTTTTCTCCAATATCGCTTTGTTGGAGGTATAGGCAGTAGAATATCCCCAGCCTTCCTGCTTTTTACTTTTCTTTACCGTTATTTCACAGCTTGAACTGTAGTAGCCGGCTGTTGCTGTTATTGTGGCTTTTCCCTTTTTAAGGGCAAAAACTCTTCCCTCCGGGTCTACAAAAACAGTATCCCTATCACTGCTTGACCATTCAATGGCATCCTTTGCCTTATTGTCGTCCGCCTTAAATCTAAGACTTCCTATATCCCCGGCTTTCATTGTAATTTTTTTATCTTGAAGAGTAAATACGTAGGTCCCAAAAGTATTATTATCATTTGTGGTACGAACTACAGACTGGTTGTCCTCAAAAAGTTTATTGCCGTTAAATACATACACAGCTCCCCCTACAGAGAGAGCTATAAGCAAAACAAAGAAAACTACAAGAACAACCTTGCCGCCTTTGTTGCCAAAGCTATCCCTTACATAATCCTTCATATTAATTCTCCTAACTCTATAATAATACTATAAGAGCTCGAATTTGTAAACAGGTACTAAGAATTAAAAATATTGATTATTGCAAAAAATTTGTTTTATTGATGTTTGTTTATAAAATATGATATAATGAATAAAACAGCAAAGAATAACTACGGAGTTGATAAAATGGCAAGTGTCTGGGGACATTTTAAAACAATTACAAAACATAGACATAAGGTTATCCGGAATTGCTATCACTCGGGGATTTTCTGGCAGGGACTTTTTCACGATTTGTCAAAATACAGTCCTACAGAGTTTTTGCCGGGGGCTAAATTCTATGTGGGTACAAGGAGTCCAAACGAGCTGGAAAGAGAAAATTATGGCTACTCAAGGGCATGGATGCACCACAAGGGCAGAAACCGCCACCACTACGAATATTGGACGGATATTAACATTAAGACCAAAACTGTTGAGCCTGTAAAAATGCCTGCAAAATATCTTGCAGAAATGTTCTGCGACAGAATTGCCGCCAGCAAAACCTATAATGGTGAAAACTATACCAACCGCCACCCCCTGGATTATTTTAATAGGGGGCGTGCAAAATTCTATATGCACAAGGACACCGCCAAGGAACTGGAAAAAATGCTTACAATCCTTGCAGAACAGGGCGAAAAAGAGGCTTTTAAGTATGTAAAAAAGGTGGTTAAAAAGGGAGATTATTAAATTCCAAATAAGCTGTAATCGTTATATTAATATACCAGAATTTTTAGTGGAAACAAACAGGAAAGGAGAAACTTATGCGGATTTTACTTGCCGAGGACCAGCGTGACCTAAATAATATTATAACACAAAAACTCACCTTGGACGGATACAGCGTTGACAGTTGTTTTGACGGAGAAGAAGCGCTGGATATTTTGTCATATACGGATTACGACGCCATAATTCTTGACATTATGATGCCTAAAACAGACGGCCTTACAGTTTTGCAAAAACTGCGGAACCGAGGGAAAACAACCCCTGTAATACTTCTCACCGCCCGTGACGCCGTTGAGGACCGTGTTAAAGGACTTGACAGCGGGGCAAATGATTATCTGGTCAAACCCTTTTCCCTCGAGGAATTATCGGCACGCCTCAGGGCAATGACAAGAACCTCCTTTGGCAGGGTCAGTAATGTTCTGCGTATTGCAGACCTTACCCTCGACTGTGCCTCCCATATTGTCAAGCGGGGGGATAAAAAAATAGACCTTTCCGCAAAGGAATATGCTCTCCTTGAATATCTGATGAATAATCAGGGAATTGTGCTTTCCAGAGAGAAAATTGAAAATCATATCTGGAATTTTAACTATGAGGGCGGTACCAATGTGGTAGATGTATACATAAGCTATCTTCGCAAAAAAATTGACGGCGGCTTTTCCGTAAAACTTATCCATACCGTTCGGGGCAGCGGATATGTCATCAGAAAGGAAGAGCAGTTATGAGAAAACTCTCTCTGCGTTATAAAATTACCCTGTGGTTCAGCGTGGCACTTTTGATTGTGGTTTCTTTCACCTATATTTCCATATTGTCGGTGAGCAATCAAATTTTGCAAAAGACTATAAGGGATAATCTGATTGAAACCGTTGAAAATAATTATGATGAGTTTAGGTATCATACTTCCCTTGACAGTACAGATACAGACAGGGATAACAGCCATTTTCTTGAATTTGAATCGGGTTATCTTGAGGTGAACGATGATTTTCTAAACGAAGTAAACGGAGTTTATACCGCATTATACAGCTCCGAATCCAATCTTCTGTACGGAGAAAATCCTGTTTCAAGGGCAACATACGGTACACCATTTAAGGATTCCCAAATTCAAAGCATAGACTCAGAGGGTGTGACCTACTATATTTTTGACCGCAGGCTGACCTTGAAAGGTCTTAACGGACTTTGGATTAGGGGAGTTGTATCGGAAAAACAGGGAGATATGCAGATGTCAACAATAACCCGCATCTCCCTTATTCTCTTGCCTGCTATCCTGCTCATATCCTGTATAGGCGGGTATTTTCTTGTAAAAAGAATGTTAAGACCAATTCAAAAAATTTCCGAAACAGCAAAACAAATCGGACAGAAAAACGATTTAAAAAAACGCATTGAGCTTGGCTATGGAAATGATGAACTTCATCAGCTTGCCGGCACATTTAACGATACCTTTGACAAACTGGATAAGTCCTTTGAAACCCAGCGTCGGTTTATTTCAGACGCCTCCCACGAACTTAGAACTCCTATGTCCGTAATTTCGGCACAATGTGAGCTTGCTCTGGAAAAACCTATGTCTGAGGAGGAATATGAAAGGGCATTAAAAGTTATCAGCCGTCAAAGTCAGAAAATGTCAAAAATGATTAACGATATGCTGGACTTTACCCGTATGGAGGCGGGAAGTGAAAAATATCCCATGGAAACTATAGATATGACTGAACTGGTTTCCTCGGTCTGTCAAGATATGGCGCTCATAAGAGAAAAAAATATAAAACTTGATTTTGAGGCTGAAAAAGGTATTGTATTTACAGGCAACCGTCTCCTTTTATCCCGACTTCTGATAAATCTTATAAGCAACGCCTACCGTTACGGAAATCAAAACGGTCATATTTGGGTTTGCCTGAACAGAGAGGCTCAAAAAATACACTTATCCGTAAAAGACGACGGAATAGGTATTGCCAAAGGTGAGCAGGATAAAATTTTTCAAAGATTTTATCAGTCGGACAATTCCCATTCCGGCGAAGGGGTTGGACTGGGACTTTCTATGGCCGGGGAAATAGCCCGCTTTCACGGCGGAGAAATCACTGTAAGCAGTGAAATTAACAAAGGCAGTAAATTTACTGTAATTTTATAATTTTTTTAAATTTCTTAATTTTTCTAATGTTTTTTTAATGTTTCTCTTTTATACTGTAATCAAGATGAAAGGAGATGTAATCCATGAGTAAAATTAAAAATTTATTTTCAACCCCTAAAAAAACAGTCATAACCATTATCTGCATGGTGGGTATTCTTGCCGTACTCTGCGCAGGCACCGTGTTTGCAGTAAGCGCTGTTGCGGAAAGCTCCTCAATCGGAGCTGAAAACGCCATGAACTTTGCATTTGCAGATGCGGGAGTTGACCCTACCTCAGCTAAAAGGGCAAGGGCAGAATTTGATTTCGAGCAAGGGCAGTTTGTATACGCTGTAGAGTTTGTAGCCGACGACTCGGAATACGAATATCTGATTAAAGCCTCCGACGGGTCAGTAGTTAAAAGGGAAGTTGAGCTTATCGGCACAGACGGAAAAAATGTTACAGTTTCTCCTAAGATTACTATGGACGACGCAAAGGAAACTGCTGTTTCCGATGCAGGATTAAATGTTTCAGATGTAACCTTTGTAAAGGAAAGGCTGGATATGGAAGACGGTAATTCTGTTTATGACCTTGAGTTTTATGCAAATGATAAGGAATTTGAGTATGAAATAAACGCAAATACCGGTAAAATCTATAGCAAAAGCAGTGAGCTTAGGGTACAAAGACCTACTGACAGCACAAAAGCAACCAAGGCCCCTGCTGTTCAAAATGATGTTGATAACACACCTGAAAATGTAAGTGAAAATAAAACTCACAACAACTCTCAAAACGAAAACCAAAATAATCTTCAGAATAAAACTGAAGATAAAAACCAAAGCAAACCACAAAATAATTCTGAAAATAAACCCCAGAATAATACTAATGACAAGGTTTCTCTGGCAAAAGCAAAAAGCATTGCCCTTGCTGACGCAGGAGTATCAGAGTCCAATGCCACATTTACAAAGGCAAAGCCGGACTATGACGACGGAATCCTTGTGTACGATATTGAGTTTTATACTTCTTCATATGAATATGATTACGAAATTAACGCCAAAACAGGCGCTGTACGCAGCAGGGAATCTGAACCTTTGAAAAAAGCAGAAAAACCAAATACAAATAACGGAAATACTTCCGGTAACAGCAAATACATCGGATTAGACAAAGCAAAGTCTATTGCAGTGGGTCACGCAGGATTTTCTGTTTCAGATGTTGCTTTTTCAAAGGCAAAGCTCGACCACGACGACGGCTATACAGTATATGAAATTGAGTTTTATAAAAACGGAATGGAATACGAATATACCATTAACGCATTAAACGGAAAAATTATAGAACACGATTCCGATATTGATGATTAAAGGATTAAATTAATTTGACATACCGCTTTTCCTAACTTTGAGCCAATAAGTTTCTGCAAAGAAATTTATTGGCTTTTTCCTTTCCCTTAGAAAAAAAGAAATGGCTTAAACATTTTGTTTAAGCCATTCTTTGGTGGATGCAGGGGCCGGATTTGAACCGACGACCTCCGGGTTATGAGCCCGACGAGCTACCAAACTGCTCTACCCTGCGATATTCATAAAAACACACCAAGCCGCTTGGTGCACATATAGTATAGCAAATACGCATTGTTTTGTCAAGGGTTTTATTTTGTAAGGTTTTGTCGACATATTTTACTATTTTTATTTCTGTATTTCTGATAAAATAAATTCAAATAATTGCATTTTGCCATATGATTTGATATAATTATGTTCAAAGTGTTTATGCACAAAGACAATTTTAAAAGGAGTGAGTATTATGTGTAAAAAATGCCACGGTGAAAAATTTTATATTACAACCGCCATTGCATACACCTCAAGGAAACCTCATATCGGCAACAGCTATGAAATTGTTATGACTGACGCCATTGCAAGGTATAAGCGAATGCAGGGCTATGATGTATTTTTCTGCACAGGTACTGACGAGCATGGTCAGAAAATTGAAGATTATGCCAAAGAGGCAGGAGTTACTCCTAAGGAATATGTTGACAAAGTAGCAGGGGAAATAAAGGATATTTGCGATTTGCTCAACACAACCTATGACTATTTTATAAGGACTACCGACCACAGCCACCAAAAGGCTGTTCAGAAAATATTTAAGAAGTTATACCAGCAGGGGGATATTTACAAAGGTGAATATCAGGGACTTTACTGCACCCCCTGTGAGAGCTTTTGGACAGAAAGCCAGCTTGTAGACGGCAAATGCCCCGACTGCGGCAGAGAAGTTAAGGAGGCTAAGGAGGAGGCATACTTCTTCAAACTCTCCAAATACCAAAAACAGCTTGAAGAATATATTGAAAGCAATCCGGATTTTATTTATCCCGAAAGCCGAAAAAAGGAAATGGTCAACAACTTCATTAAGCCGGGTTTACAGGATTTATGCGTAAGCCGTACATCTTTCAAGTGGGGTATTCCCGTTGATTTTGATGACAAGCATGTTGTCTATGTGTGGATTGACGCACTTTCAAACTACATTACCGCTTTGGGCTATGACTGCGGTGACAACAGCGATAACTATAGAAAATACTGGCCTGCCGATGTTCACATTATCGGCAAGGATATTCTTCGTTTTCACACTATTTACTGGCCCATTATGCTTATGGCATTGGGAGAACCCCTGCCAAAACAGGTATTCGGTCACCCATGGCTCCTTTTTGGTCAGGATAAAATGAGCAAATCCCGAGGTAATGTTATCTATGCTGATGACCTTGTAAAACTCATTGGCGTAGACGCCGTAAGGTATTATCTCCTTTCGGAAATGCCCTACACTTCAGACGGTTCTATCACATATGAAACTGTCTTTGAAAGGTATAATTCCGACCTTGCCAATACACTTGGTAATCTTGTCAACCGTACAATAGCCATGAACAATAAATACTTTGACGGTATTGTTCAGTCCCCTACAGCAGAGGATATACTGGACTTTGAAATAAAAACCATGGCTACCGACACAGTAAAGAACATTGACAAACTTCTTAAAACCTACAGGGTTGCAGACACTTTGGATACAATTCTTGCCTATGCAAAGCGCCTTAATAAATACATTGATGAAACAATGCCCTGGGTACTTGCTAAGGAGGAAAGTAAAAGGGAAAGACTGGGAACCGTGCTTTACAATCTTCTTGAGGGTATTCGTTTCTTAGGTGTTTTACTTTCACCCTTTATGCCGGAAACCTCCGATAAAATTATGGAACAGCTTAACTGCACAAATAAAGACTATGAAAGCCTTGCAGGCTTTGGCGGACTTGAGCCGGGCATAAAGTTAGGCAAAGCTGTTCCCCTTTTCTCAAGACTGGATACTGAAAAACTCCTTGCTGAAATATATGCAAAACAGCAGAAAGGCTCTGACAAGACAGAGGAAAAAGAAAAGGAAGAAAAGATTGAGGGCGTTGCACAGATTGGCATTGAAGACTTTACCAAGGTGGAACTTAAAGTTGCCCATATTAAGGACTGCGAGCCAATTAAAAAGTCCAGGAAACTCCTGAAACTCACTGTCTTTGACGGAGAAGAGGAAAGGACAGTTGCCTCCGGTATCTCCCCCTACTATACACCCGATGAACTTGTGGGAAGAAAGGTAATTCTTGTTTCCAACCTTAAACCTGCAAGACTATGTGGAGTTGACAGTAACGGTATGATACTTGCCGCAAGCCATGGGGACAGCGTTGATGTTATCTTTGTTGACGATAACATTCCACCGGGCAGTCATATCAGTTAATATTTTAAAACTAAGGCCATTGGTTATCCAATGGCTTTTCATTAAGAGGAATGTTATGTATACAAATATTTTTGACGCTCATTGTCACTACGACGACCGGTGGTTTAATGAGGACAGGAAAGAAGTCCTTGATACCCTGCCGAAAAAAGGCGTAACGGGTATAGTAACAAACGCCACAGACCTTAACAATTTAAAACAGGTTCTTTCCTACTGTAAAGAATATGACTATATTTACGGTACGGCGGGTATTCATCCGGAATGTCTTGATACCCCCCTGCCGGAGGACTATATTCAGCAGATAGCAACGGCGTCCAGGAATAAAAAAATTGTTGCTGTTGGAGAAATCGGGCTGGACTATCATTGGGATATTCCAAAGGATATACAAATGAAAGTTGTCAAAGAACAGCTTGCCCTTGCAAAGGACCTTGATATGCCTGTAGTTTTTCACGACAGAGAGGCTCACGGCGACACAATGGAGTTGCTTAGATATTACAAGCCCCAGGGACTTCTGCACTGTTTCAGCGGTAGTGTGGAAATGCTGAAGGAAATTATAAAAATCGGAATGTATATTTCCCTGGGAGGGGTAGTTACCTTTAAAAATGCCAGAGTACCCCTTCAGGTTGCCAAAGCTGTTCCTATGGACAGACTTGTGCTTGAAACTGATGCGCCGTACCTTGCTCCTGTTCCCATGAGGGGCAAAAGAAACGACAGCACACTTATCCCCTATATAGCGGAAAAAATCGGGGAACTGCGGGGTATGACAGCACAGCAGGTACTGGATATTACCGCTGAAAACGCAAAAAATTTATACAGTATATAGAGAAGGGGTTGTATCTTTTGATACAACCCTTTACCTTCTGCCTATATTTGATTTATCCACAATATATAGCAGATACCCCAGGGCAATAAAAATTCCCACAAGAATACCTACCCATGTAAAAAATCCTCCGTAACCCAGTTTATTTACATCTAAAAAGTAGTAGGGATAGACCACAATATTTTTTGCTTCCCCGTTAATAATACTGCCCCTCACTGCAATAAATGCCACATACATAAGGGGCATTACTGTTGAAAGCAACGGGTCCACCACTTTCAGACATTTTCTCTTGCAGAAAAACAACCAGTCCACGAAAAACATAATCGGAAGTACGCAGTGGAAAAGAGTACATGTAATATCAGAGAAATAGGTGTAAAGAGTTCTCTCGTCTGCAAGCAGAAAATTATACACAAAAAGTGTTACAAATATCATAACAAGTGCATAAAATCTGAACCTTGGAAGTACAACGCTTTTTCCCCTGGCCTCTGCCACGAGAGATGCAAACATAATACCGAAACAAATATAGTTTGAAAGGTTTGTATAGTACACATACCAGTCGCCTCGGTAGGCAAGATGAAACCAGCCCAGACTGTCAATTATCCCTATAATCCCCAAGGTAACATAAACTGTGCGGAAAATCAATGCACCTGCATTGACGGATTTTTTCGCCATTTTCATTCCTCCCTTTTTTCTACAGGATATTATATCATCAAAGGATTTTTTTGTAAACAAAAGAGCTGTACCATAGGTGACCTGCCCCAAATTGTACGGACAGCACAAAAAAGACCTGTGTGGTAGATAGTATAAAAAAATTAAGCAACATAC
>CANROX010000001.1 GCA_947632335.1 uncultured Clostridia bacterium | reverse complement strand
GTTTTTTCGGTTAAAAAGGAAACACTCTGGGAGTTTAATCTTACCTGTTCAAGAATTTGACTTACATCTGTAACTGTTCCAAAGTTCTCAATTATATCCTCAATAAACTTTGCCTCATCCGCAATCTCTGCATTTTTTTTGAGAAGCTCCACAAGGTAGCCGTATACCTCTGACTCAGTAATTCCCTCCTCGTCAGTAACAGCGGAAAGCACCACATTTATAGAAAAAATCTGTGAAGTAACTATCTGCCGGTTTTCCAAAATGGATATTTCGCAGGTAAGCACCCCTGCTGTGTCCAGCATAGTATCTGTAAGTTCTACAATTACCTTATTATTTTCAATATCTATTTCACATTGGTTAAGTCCCTTTGTAACTCCATTGTTGGAGGCTTTTACAATAGCTGTATAGTTCTCCTGTAGTATAAAATCCTCTCCGGAGTGTTTCAAACTAACATCAATAAAGCGTGTACCCCTGTCCCCCTGATGAGCTTTCAAGAGGGTGTAGTTTCTGTTATCATTTAAATCAAGAGTGATTTCCTGATGTTTTACTTCCATTTTTCCTCCTAATTATTTATTTGCCTTTGCCCTTTGCAGGATAATTTCTTTATTTCTTATTTTTAAGGCAAAAGCCTAGATATAATTGTAGGAAGAATTTATAAATTCCACAATGCAATTATTGCATAAATTAAATTTTTATGTGGATTTCAAATAAAAGAAAAAGGGGCTAAATTTTATAGCCATAAAATTTAGCCCTTAAACCAGCGACCTGTTTTTCCCGCAGGGGAATTTGTTTCTATTTTGTACCAAATATTATTTTCATCATCAACATAGTAATCAATAACCTGGGTAAGGGTAATGTCCGAATTAACCTCTGCCACAACTTCATAGGAAGAATTGTGGTCGTTTCTAAGGGGTGTTCCTGCTTTAAGGTGAATTTCGCCCTTTCCCTTAAGCATTCTTTCCCCACGCTTATACAAATTCACAACCGACCTGCTGACAGGGCGGATATCAACATCATAGTCTACAAATTTATTTGAAGAAATAGGAATAAAATACTGACTTCCGCCCTCAAAACAAGCTATATAGTCATTTTTATTTCCCCTGATTTCCGAGCAGGACTGAACCGCACTTAAGGCAGAGGTAATCTTAAATTTAACATATTTTTCATTGTCCAAACTAACCCTGTAGTATCCTGTTTTTTCCGGGGTATAGCTTAAAAGTCCCCTTCTGCCCTCGGAAACTCTATTTGAATTAAAGGTGTTGTCCCCTGTGTAAAGCGGATAAATGTTATATATCTCATAGTAGTCATTACATGGCATATAACTGATTTCATTCTCAAGGGCGTATCTTTCTGTTTCACTGCCGATAACACTGCCAAGAGAAAAGTTTTCTCCGCAGTCTGCAAAGGCATTCTCACCAATCTTTTTAATATCTCCGCCTAAAATCATATTTTTAATTGAAGTACACCCCTGAAAGGCATTATCTCCAATGCCCATTAGTGTGTCAGGGAAAGAAATCTGTCTGACGGATTTGCAGTTTTTAAACATATTGTCAGTAATCTTTCTAAGTTTTGTAGGGAGGACAACCTTTTCCACTCCGGAATTTTCAAAAACAGCGTCCCCCATAGAGGTGTAGTCGGATTTAAAAAGTACCTCTTTAAGATTGTCGCAGTCAGAAAAAACCTTATCCCCTACAGTTTTTACGGTATCCGGTACTACTACTTTTGTAATCCTGTCATTATTGTAAAACGCCCTTTGGGCTATGGATACTACCTGTTTACTGCCTACAGCTGAGGGTATTTTCACAACCCTGTCATTTCCGTCATAGCTTAAAACCTCTACACCGGAACCCTTTGACCTTGTGTCAAAACCCTTTGGGTCCGCCACGGCAATACCCGTAAAATAAAGGAACAGAAAAACAAGCAGAAGTACGACAAGTGCAATACAAGACGCTACAATAAGCCTTGTTATACTGATGTTTGATTTTTTTATCTTTTCATATGTCACGGTAAATATTTCTTTTTTCAAAGATATTCTCCTTAATATTCTATATAGTGATTTTAACATTAATCATAAACCAGGTCAAGGAGTATATTTTTTACATATTCCTATTTCTACAGCGAACAATAACCAAAAGAGGTTATAATTATGTTTTTAACAACACTTAATCAGATACTAATACTTTTCGGATATATGTCAATGGGCTTTGTTTTGAAAAAGACAAAACTTTTGCCTGAAAACAGTCACACCGTTATAGCAAGACTGCTGAATCTTGTACTAATGCCTGCAACAATAATAAACACATTTATGGACAAATGCACAATAGAAAATTTGGTCAGCAAGTGGACACTAATACTTTACTCCTCCGTTATACTCTTGGGGTGTATTGCCATAGGTCTTATTTTCGGAAGATTTTTTGACAGGGAGGGCTATATTCAGCGAATATACAGATACTCCCTGACAGTAGGTAATTTTGCCTTTATCGGAATAGCCTTTATTGAGGGACTTTTGCCGAATTTGCTTTTTGACTACCTGTTGTTTATCCTGCCAATGAATCTTTACACATTTTCTCTGGGAGTTGCCTGGCTCATACCCAATGAGGACAATAAAAAAACGGGTATAACCATAAAAAATTTTTTAAATCCTATATGTATTTCCCTGCCTATAGGGGCCCTGTTGGGTATTACACACATAATGGACTATCTGCCTGAAAACTTTAATTTTATTGCCCCTGTTATTCAGGGAACTGCAAAAACAATGGCGCCAATGGCAATGATTTTAACAGGCTTTGTAATAGGAAGTTACCCCATAATCAGCCAGCTTAAAAACCCAAAGGTTTATGCCTTGGTAGTAATCAGAATTATTCTTATCCCCTTGGCACTGGTGTTAATTCTACAGGGCATTAATACTCCCCGGGACATTATTAATGTTGCCCTTTGTGCAAACGCAATGCCATCAGGACTGAATACTGTGGTAATTCCCTCGGCATACGGAAAAGACCCAAAGCTTGGGGGCAGTATGGCCCTTGTAAGCCAGATACTATGTATAATTACCATTCCTCTGCTTTTTGGTTTTTTCTTAAAATAGGTATAAGAAAAAGGGACTTCGTTTGAAGTCCCTTTATAAGTATCACTAAAGCTAAATTACTTTACTTCTACTTCTGCGCCTGCTTCTTCCAGCTTAGTCTTTAATGCCTCAGCGTCGTCCTTAGAAACAGCTTCCTTAATAGCCTTTGGAGCGCCGTCAACGAGAGCCTTTGCCTCCTTAAGACCAAGACCTGTTGCCTCACGAACAGCCTTAATAACATTAATCTTGCTTGAACCTGCAGATTTAAGAATAACATCAAATTCTGTCTTTTCTTCTACAGCAGCCTCACCACCGGCAGCAGGACCTGCAACTGCAACTGCAGCAGCAGCGGATACACCAAATTCATCTTCTACAGCATGAACAAGTTCAGAAAGTTCAAGAACTGTAAGAGTTTTTAATTCTTCAATAATAGCAGTAATCTTTTCGCTAGCCATTTTATTTACCTCCAAAAAATAAGTTATTTTAAAATTAATTTAGCAGAATTATTCTGCTGTTTCTTCTGTAGCAGCCTCAGCAGTTTCTTCTGCCGGCTCTGCCTGCTCCTTGTCTGCAAGAGCTGCATCAACGCCGCCCTTGTCAACAATAGCCTGAACGCCCCTTGCGAAAGATGCAATAGGTGCCTGGAATGCACCAAGAACATTTGCAAGGAGAACTTCTCTTGTAGGAAGTTTTGCAAGGGCATTAATCTTGTCCATATCAATAACTTCACCATCAAGGAAACCACTCTTAATTGCAAATTCCTTGTTCTTCTTGGCATAGTTGCTGAGAATACGAGCCGCACCTGTGTAGTCTGTTTCACTGGTTGCAATAGCTGTTGTACCCTCAAGAACATCATCAGCAATATCAAGACCAATTTCCTTGCAAGCTCTGCTTAACATTGTGTTCTTTACAACTGTGTACTTAACATCGCACTGACGAAGCTCCTTACGAAGAGAAGTGTCATCTGCAACATTAATACCCTTGTAGTTAACAATGATACCGGAAACTGAAGCCTTTAATCTTTCAGATAAATCTGCAACTAAAGCCTTTTTAGCCTCTAAAACCTTTTCACTTGGCAAGTCTGTCACCTCCGTATAGATTTTTTATACGCAGTTCAAAAGAAAAGCCTCTTCCTGTTTTACGAGAAGAGGCATAAAATTACAATGTAATTTCAGCTTTTCCTCGGCAGGCGTTTTTCTACTTATGCTTACGCACCTGCTGTCTTTAGAACAGCGCTATATATTAACTTTTGTTAATAACAATAATTAGTTACCGTACTTTGCTGTAGCCAGCTTAACACCGGGGCCCATTGTTGATGTAACAGCAACGGATTTAATATACTGACCCTTGGCAGCCGCAGGTCTTGCCTTTACAACTGCATCCATAAGAGTTTCAAGGTTTTCAGAAAGTTTTTCTGTACCAAAGCTCTTCTTACCGATTGGGCAGTGAATGATGTTTGTCTTGTCAAGACGGTATTCAATCTTACCTGCCTTAGCCTCCTTAATTGCCTTTGCAATATCAGGTGTAACTGTACCTGCCTTTGGGTTTGGCATCAAGCCACGGGGACCCAGGATTCTACCTAAACGGCCTACAAGACCCATACAGTCAGGAGTTGTAATAAGAACATCAAAGTCAAACCAGTTCTCCTGCTGAATTTTCTGTGTCATATCTTCAGCACCCACATAGTCAGCCCCTGCCTCCTTTGCGATAGCCTCGTTTTCTCCCTTACAGATAGCGAGAATTTTTACATCTTTACCTGTACCGTTGGGAAGAACAATAGCTCCGCGAACCTGCTGGTCAGCGTGTCTGGAGTCAACGCCTAAACGGATGTGAAGTTCAATAGTTTCATCAAACTTAGCCTTTGCAGTCTGGAGGCAAAGGTCAAGTCCTTCCTTTGTATCATATAATTTAGTCTTGTCGATTAGCTTTTTGCTATCAACATAATTCTTACCATGTTTCATGTGTTAATCCTCCATAATTAGGTGGTAAACGGAATATCCTCCCACCCGGAATAATTATTCTTCTACTGTAACGCCCATGCTTCTGCAAGTACCCTCAATCATGCTCATAGCAGTTTCGATGGTAGCAGCGTTAAGGTCAGGCATTTTCTGTTCAGCAATAGCCTTAACCTGTTCTTTCTTAATTGTACCAACCTTTTTCTTGTTTGGTTCTCCTGAACCGCTCTGGAGATTGATAGCTTTCTTAATAAGAACTGCAGCAGGTGGAGTCTTAGTTACAAATGTAAAACTGTGGTCTGCATATACTGTAATAACAACAGGAATAATAAGACCGGCGTCTTTCTGTGTTCTTTCATTAAATTCTTTTGTAAATGCTACGATGTTTACACCGTGCTGACCAAGAGCAGGTCCAACAGGTGGTGCCGGTGTAGCTTTGCCGGCAGGAATCTGGAGCTTAATATATCCGATTACCTTCTGTGCCATAATAATTTCCTCCTATTTTCGTGGTTTATAGTGGGCATTAGCCCTCCCACTGGGGACACAAAATCCCTCTTATATAATAGATAAACTAATTATATACTCAGTCTTCTGTCATAAGTTCAACCTGACCAATTTCAAGTTCAACCGGAGTTTCCCTGCCAAACATAGACACGGTCACTCTTACATAGTCCTTTTCAATGTCCATCTCCTCAACAACACCGACAAAGTCCTCAAGGGGACCGTCAATAATCTTGACCTCATCGCCAACGCTGTAGGAAGCCTCGACAACTCTCTTTTCAACACCCATACGATAAACTTCCGCCTCTGTAAGGGGAACGGGTTTGCTCGACGGGCCAACAAAACCTGTGCAACCTCTGATGTTGCGGACTACATACCAGGTTTCGTCTGTGTAAACCATCTTAACGAAAACATATCCGGGATAGAGCTTGTGCTCTGTTTCCTTCTGTACGCCGTCCTTTTCTTCCACAACAATTTCTGTAGGAACCTTAACATCAAGAATCATATCCTGAAGTCCACGGTTTTCAACTGTTGTAATAAGGGTTGACATAACCTTGTTTTCGTATCCTGAATAGGTATGAACAACATACCATTTTGCCTCCGGCATAACTAACCTTCTTTCTTAAAAAGTTTATGCCTTAAGTATTGGCCAGTTCCATAACAAGGTCTAAAAGTGCATACAGACCTCTGTCTACCCCAAAGATTATAAGACCGCATACAATGATAACTAAGAGTACAATACCGAAGTTCTTAGTCGTCTGCTGCCATGTGGGCCAGCTAATCTTTTTGCATTCGCCAATACACGCACGGAAGAAAGAGATGATTCTCGAAAAGACACCTTTTTTCTTTTTGTTAGAAGTCTTAGACTTAGAAGCCTTGTTGACTTTAGAAACATTCTTTTCAGCCATATCTAATTCCTCCGTATTACTTTGTTTCCTTATGCAGAGTATGCTTTTTGCAGAATCTGCAGTACTTGTTCATTTCAAGTCTGTCAGGATCGTTTTTCTTGTTTTTCATTGTGTTGTAATTACGCTGTTTGCACTGTGTGCAGGCCATTGTTACTTTTACTCTCATCTAACGGCACCTCCCGATTATTCCTTTTAGAATAATATAGCCTCCCTCTTTGGGGCACAAAAAATAAAACCCCTTTTCGAGGTATTTTTGATTATATCACAAGAATGTCAATCCGTCAACCGTTTTTGTAAAACTTTTCTAATCTTTTCGGATTTACGCCCTTATTTGACTTTTATTATTAAAGGGCAGATTGCTCTGCCCTTTTTTATTACTGCTTATTAAGTGTGTCTGCCACAAAGGATTTCTTCTTCTTGACTTTTTCCGGTTTAACAGTTTTGCCCTTATACTTGCGGGCACCCTTTGAATACTTTTGAAAGTCCTCCCCAAAGTGTTCATACAATTTACTATATTCTTCATCGCTCAGTGAATTAAGAAGAATAATGTTAATAATGGAGCGTGTATCAATATCCCCGTTTCCGTACTGACGGTCAAGGAGTCCTGCCATTTTTACAATATCCTTTTTACCTGCTGTTTTCATAAACAGCTGTAGTTTCGGAACAATCTTTGTCCTTGCAAATGTTGCGCCTCTCATTGGATAATGATAGTCTGTTTCTTCCTTAATTTCATCTCTAAGCTCCGGAAAAAATGTTACAAATCTCTTTGCAAGAAATTCCGGGTCCGCAGTACCCTCGTCCTTATTTTTCTTCTTTTTCTTCTTTGCCTGCTGAACTTTTTTAATCTGGGTAGAGGCAGTAAGCATATCTGCAAAATCGTTGCCAATGGAGTTTGCGTCAGCCATTGTATTGCTTGCGGGGTCAAACATCCATGTTGCAAGGTTCTTCCATTCATTGTCGGGACCATCGTCTGTCATTGAGCAGGAACGGAGCACCAAATGGTTATTGTCCCCTGTATGTATGACAGAATATGCCACAGTGCCGTTTGAAAAAAGAGCAACCTTTTCATCACTATTGTCTGCTGTAACATTCAGCTTTTCAAAACCCTGCTGGGACAGAGCCTTTTCTACTTTATCTACAATACCATTAAAGGCTTTATCTAAAATATTCTCTGCCATGGTAATCAGTCCTTTCAATACTGTTCATTCAATTATAACCTTTATGTACCTATTTGTCAAAGGTTTTTAAGTCAGTATTACTATTGAAACTTCACCCTCAATATGGTAGAATAGATGAGTATATATTGTAAAACACATTCTTACATTATTAAAGTATATAAATACATACTATTAATTTTGGTGATTAATTATGGAAAAAAAGGCTATCGGTGTATTTGACTCCGGTTTAGGAGGACTTACTGCTGTAAAGCAGCTCTTTAAGGTTCTGCCGGAAGAGGATATTATCTACTTTGGCGACACAGGCAGAGTGCCCTACGGAACCAGAAGTAAAACGACAATAAAAAAATACGCCGTTCAGGACGCAAAGTTTTTACTTCATCACAATGTAAAAATAGTAATTGCGGCCTGCGGTACGGTTTCCTCTGTTGCAGGGGATTTAAACGATATATTGGGCGTACCCTACACAGGGGTTGTGAACCCTACGGTTTACACAGCTGTAAAGGTAACAAAGAACAAAAAAATCGGAGTTATCGGCACAAGCGCCACCATAGCAAGTCACAGTTACAAAAAGAGAATACTTGAAGAACACTCGGATTTTCAGGTTTTTGAACAGGCATGTCCCCTGTTTGTGCCGCTGGTTGAAAACGGTTATGTAGATAAGGACGACCCTATTGTGCATCTCACTGTAGAAAGATACCTAAACCCCCTGATTAAGGAGGGAGTGGACACCCTTATTATGGGATGCACCCATTATCCCATTCTCAGAGAAACCCTGCAGGATGTTATGGGGAATAATGTTACCCTTATAGACAGCGGTATGGAAACTGCCTACTATGCAAAAAAGGTACTAAAAAGAGAAGGTCTTCTTGCACAGGACGGAAAAAAAGGAAACTGCCGATTCTATGTAAGTGATACTCCCGATAACTTCGAAAAGGTTGCAGAGGTGTTTTTGGGACAGAACATTGACCGCGCCGTGCATCAGATTAATATTGAGGACTACGCAAAATGAGCATGGACAAAAAATATATTATTACACTTACCGCCTCCCAGGAGGTGGATGGTCAAAGGGACGAATTAACCTTTACAGCTCCGGGACAGTACTATACAGAAAACGGCGTACTGATAGTAAAATACAAGGAATATTCGGAAGAAAGCCGTACAGAAGATGACTATTCCCTTAACACTTTAAAAGTATACAGCGACACAAGGGTATCCATATTGAGAGAAAGCGAGCACACCACACGGCTTTTCCTTGAAAAGGACAAGCACCATCATTGTCATTACAATACTCCCATGGGGGATTTAATGTTTAATGTGCTTTGCACAAAAATCCACAACAACCTTGATGAAAATGGCGGAACACTGGAAGTATCATACGCCCTTGATTTAAACGGACAGACAATGAGCCGAAACGGCTTTCTGCTTAGGGTTAAAGAAAATTAATTGAAAAGGAAAATTATTATGTCGAAAACAGCCACTCTTGCAAAACAACAGATGAAGGACCTTATTACATCAGCAATAGAAAAATCAATTTCAGCAGGTACTCTTCCCCAGGGAGATATTCCCCCATTTATTATTGAAACTCCTGCCGATAAGGAAAACGGCGACCTTGCCACAAATGCGGCTATGGTTTCTGCAAAATCTTTTAGAATGCCTCCCTTTAAAATTGCACAGGCTATTACAGAGAATATCAACCTTGAGGGTACTCTCTTTACAAAATTTGAAACGGCAGGCCCGGGATTTATTAACTTTTTCCTTTCCCCTGCCTACTATGCAAAGGTACTAAAGGAAGTGGAAGAGGAAAAAGAAAATTTCGGAAACAGCAACTTCGGCAAAGGTAAAAAGGTTATGGTGGAATTTGTTTCAGCAAATCCCACCGGTCCTATGCATATGGGTAATGCCAGAGGCGGCGCCTTAGGGGACTGTCTTGCCTCTGTTATGGACAAGGCAGGGTATGATGTATGGAGAGAGTTTTATGTAAACGACGCAGGAAATCAAATTGAAAAATTCGCCTGTTCCCTTGAGGCAAGATACTTACAGCTCTACGATAAGTCCGTGGTTTTCCCTGAGGACGGTTATCAGGGGGAGGACATAACAGACCTTGCAAAGCTGTATAATAATGAAAACGGAGATAACCTGCTGAATGTATCTTCCCGAGAAAGAAAACAAGCCTTAGTTGACTTTGCTCTACCCCTCAATATCAGCAAAATGCAGGCTGATATGAAAAAATACAAGATTACCTATGACAAATGGTTTTTTGAAAGCGAACTCCACAACACCGGCGCAGTTAAAGAGGTTGTTGACATCCTTACAAAAAAGGGTCTTACATATGAAAAGGAGGGCGCTGTTTGGTACAAAAATGCCCAGGTGGTTACAGAAAAACTCCTTGCACAGGGCAAAAGCCGGGATTACATTGACAAGCTGGAGTTAAAGGACGATGTACTTATTCGTCAAAACGGCAACCCAACCTACTTTACGGCAGACATCGCCTACCATAAGAATAAGTTTGACAGAGGCTTTGATACCCTTATTGATGTGTGGGGTGCGGACCACCACGGCCATGTTATGAGAATGAAAGGCGCTATGGACGCCATTGGATATAACGGGGATAAACTTGATGTGGTACTTATGCAGCTTGTAAAGCTGGTTCGCAACGGACAGCTTGTTAAGATGAGCAAAAGGACAGGCAAGGCTATTCAGCTTGCAGATTTGCTTGAGGAAGTGCCTGTTGATTCTGCACGATTTCTCTTTAACACAAGGGAGGCAAACAGTCAAATGGACTTTGACCTTGACCTTGCCGTTAAAGAGGACAATCAAAATCCTGTTTACTATGTTCAGTATGCCCACGCAAGAATTTGCTCTATTATAAAGGCTCTGGAAAAAGAGGGAGTAACACTTCGCAGCTGCACAGAAAAGGAGCTTACCCTCCTTTCTGCACCGGAAGAAAGGGATATTATCAGCCACCTTGCCTCCTTTGAGGAGGAAATAATCAGTGCTGCAAAGGACTATGACCCCACAAAAATTACCCGCTATGTAACCAGTCTTGCAACCCTTTTCCACAAATTCTATAACTCCTGCCGTGTTAAGGGTGATAACGAAGTTCTGACCCAGGCAAGACTGAACTTATGCGTTGCAGTTAAGACCGTTATATATAATGTTCTCACAATGTTCAACATTTCATGTCCGGAATCTATGTAAATAAAAAGTCCCTGCTTTTGCAGGGATTTTTCTTACAGAAAAGGCCTCCCAAAAAGGAGGCTTTCTCTATTGGGGTCTATTCTCTTTCCGGCTGTCATAAAAAATAACAGCCTTAGCATTGGGGTTCATTGGGGTCTATATTAATTATAGAGCGCCAAGGTGTATTATTTTGTCGCATTAGGTTGTTTGTCCTAAAAAATATTAACACTTAATACCGAATAGCCTTGAGAATAGCCTCAGTAATTTCCGAATCATCTGTATTTACGGTTAGAATTGTTTTTCCCACCTGTTCAATAAGGGAGTTTTCCGAAGAAATTTTTTCAAAGTTTTTGCCTGCTTCCCTTTTATATCCTGCCGTGTTGCTGCCTTTCACATCGGCAATAACGGCAGAGGCATTTTCTATACTGTCATAAACATCAAGACTTGCCACAACAATATTGTCGGACTTAACAATGGCACTGCCTTCAAGTCCCTCATAGGGATTGTCGGTAATACTTTCTGCAATTTTTACATAAAACTGCTTTTCAACAATGCTTTCCAGCTTTTCTTTGAATTTCTCGGTAGTAATTTCCTCTTTGGTTATCTCTTCACTTTCAGAGGAAATTATACCTCCCTCATTCGTACCGCTGTCCCCTGTAACTCCGCCGGCAAATACAAGCCAAAGTACAACACCAAGTATCGTAAGGCCTATTCCGGCAGAAACAAGTATAATTACAATTCGTCTATTCATACAAACTTACCTTTCGGGTAATCAGCCTATCATAGCCTTAATTTTTGCAAGGACATCCTGGGCGTTTGCCTTGCCCTTTGAGTTCTTCATAACATAACCCATTACAGCCATAATAGCCTTTTCCTTCCCTGCCTTAAACTGTTCCACAGCCTTTGGATTTGCCTCAATGGCCTGTCTGCAAAGCTCATCCACAAAGCCCTCGTCAAGGCCTGCCATATCCTCTTCGCTAATATATTCGCTGTAGGGCTTGCCGCTTTCCAGCATTTTGTCAAGGGTTGATTTTGCCAAATTGTTCTGAATTTTTCCTGCCTCTAAAAGTTTACAAAGCTCATTAAGCTGACCTGGAGTTACCTTAATATCAAAGGCCTCCTTGTCCTCCTCTGTCTGTAGGATACGGAAAATCTGACCGATTATAAAGTTGCTTACTGTCCTTGGCTTTTTAAGACCCTCTATGGCCTTATCAAAATATTCCGAAATATTCCTGTACTTTGTAAGGAGAAATGCGTCGTTTTCGGGAACACCAAACTCCTCTATATATCTCCTGCATTTTTTCTGGGGCAGTTCCGGCAATTTATTCTTAATTTCCTGAATTTCCTCATCAGTAACACAAATTGTAACAAGGTCAGGGTCTCTGAAATATCTGTAGTCGTGGGCGTCTTCCTTGCTCCTCATTGATGAGGTTGTGTTTGTTGCGTCGTCATAGCGCAGGGTTTCCTGAACAACCTGACCGCCGTTTTCAATAAGGTCAACCTGTCTTTCGTATTCATATTCCATAGCCTTTGTAATAAAGGTAATGGAATTCATATTCTTTATCTCGGTACGGGTTCCCAGCTCCTGACTACCCTCGGGGCGTACAGAAATATTGACATCACAGCGCATTGAACCCTCCTGCATACGACAGTCGGAAATGCCGATATACCTCATAATCTGCTGTAGTTTTTCCACATATTCCCTTGCCTCCTCAACTGAACGAATGTCAGGCTCGGAAACAATTTCTATAAGGGGAACTCCGCCTCGGTTGTAGTCAACATATGTGTCGCCGTGGTTGTGAATCAGCTTGCCGGCGTCCTCCTCAATATGGATATGATGAATACGGATTTTACGGCCGTTTGAAAGCTCCACATAACCACGGTTGCAAAGGGGCATATACAACTGGCTAATCTGATATGCCTTTGGAAGGTCGGGGTAACAATAATTCTTTCTGTCCATTTTGGACACATTGGCAATCTCACAATTTGTTGCAAGACCAGCCATAATGCCGTACTCAACAACCTTTTTATTTAATTTTGGAAGTGTACCGGGAAGTCCAATACACACAGGGCAGCAGTGGCTGTTGGGCTCACCGCCAAATTCCGTTGAGCAGGAACAGAAAATTTTTGTATCTGTACCAAGCTCAATATGGGTTTCAAAGCCCGCTACTAATTCATATTTCACAGCTTAACACCCCACTTAGTATCCTTAAAGTTTTCAGGACAAGCCTGTTCATATTTATATGCCGCGTTGAGAATTTTTGCCTCATTAAATTTGCCTCCAATAATCTGCATACCTATGGGCATACCCTTTGAGTTAAAGCCACAGGGCAGGGAAACAGAGGGCAGACCTGCAATATTAATAGGCACAGTACAAATATCCGTAAGATATGTTTCAACCGGGTCGGAGGTTGCCTGACCCTTTTTAAAAGCTGTCATAGGTACTGTAGGTGCAAGAATTACATCTACATCTTTAAACACATCGTCAAAGGCCTTAATAATTGTACCACGCAAATTTTGGGCCTTTTTATAGTATGCGTCATAGTAACCGGCAGAAAGCACATATGTGCCAAGGAGGATTCTCCTCTTAACTTCTTCTCCAAAGCCCTCGCTTCTTGTTTTGCAAATCATATCGTGAGTGCCGTTATAATGCTCCGTCTTATATCCGAAACGAATACCGTCATATCTGCCAAGGTTTGAAGAGGCCTCGGCACATGCGAGAATATAGTAAACCGGAAGTGCATATTTAAGGGCAGGAAAATCAAAGTAAACAATTTCCGCACCCATTTCTTCATACTTCTTTGCAGCCTTTAGTACCGCCTCTTTAACATCATCTCTAATACCCTCAAGGTATTCCCTTGCAATACCTATTTTCAGTCCCTTAATGTCACTATCAAGAGTATCAAAGGTTTTTTCCTTTGAGCCAACACTGGTAGAGTCGTTGCCGTCTTTAATAGAAATTGCGTCATAGACAACAGAGGCGTCCTCAACTGTCTTTGTAATAGGTCCAATCTGGTCAAGGGAGCTGGCATAGGCAATAAGACCGTATCTCGAAACCGCTCCATAGGTGGGTTTAAGTCCAACAATGCCGCAGAACGAGGCAGGCTGGCGTATACTTCCTCCTGTATCGGAGCCAAGTCCGAATACTGCTATATCTGCGGAAACAGCGCTGGCAACTCCTCCAGATGAACCTCCTGAAACATGGTCCGTGTTAAAGGGGTTTGCCGCACCTCCAAAGCAGGAGGTTTCGGAAGAAGAACCCATAGCAAATTCGTCCATATTTGTTTTGCCCAAAAGCACAGCATTCTGCGCCTTTAGTATTTCCCATACCTTTGCGTCATAAATAGGTGTGTAACCCGAAAGGATTTTACTACAGCAGGTAGTTTCAATACCACAGGTAGATATATTGTCCTTTAGGGTCATGGGCACGCCCTCAAGGGGCAGCAAAGACTCCCCTCTTGCTATCTTTTCATCAACCTTTTTCGCTGTATCAAGGGCTGTTTCAGGCGTTATCTTAACATAGGCGTTAAGCTGAGAGTTAGCCGTCTCTATAGCATTGAGGTATTTTTTTGTAAGCTCAACGCAGGTTATTTCCCCATGCGTCAGCATAGACTGTATCTTTTCTATATATCCCATTACTTACTCCTTATGCGTGATTTCTTACAAGGAAGTGGTCCTCCGCCTGCTCCGGTGCATTCTTCAGAATGTCCTTACTGGGCAGGGATTCTTTTACGGTGTCCTCACGAAATACATTTGAAAGGTTGTTAATGTTGTCAAATTCAATACCCTCTGTATCTGCATTGTTAATTGTATCGGCAAAGGAAACAATTTCCTGCATTGACTTAGTCAGGCTGTCCATTTCATCTTCCGGTACAAACAGCTTTGAGAGTATAGCAATGTTTTCTACATCTTCTCTGGTAATCATAGTGTCACCCTCGTTCAAAATTTCATTTCTTTATTATATAACTATTCAGCTAACCGAAGATTTTTCGGTTAACTGAATATAACATACATATTTATCTCAGCTTAACATGAACCTCACGAAGCTGCTGCTCCGTAACTGTTCCGGGACTTCCCAAAAGTAAATCCTGGGCGTTGCTGTTCATGGGGAAAGCAATAACCTCTCTGATATTTTCCTCCTCTGTAAGGAGCATAACCATTCTGTCTACGCCCGGAGCCATACCTGCGTGAGGCGGTGCGCCGTACTGGAATGCGTTATACAGAGCGCCGAACTTTGTTTTAAGCTCCTCTTCACTGTAACCTGCCATACCAAATGCCTTAATCATAATGTCAAGGTCATGGTTGCGGACAGCTCCTGAAGAAAGCTCAACTCCGTTGCACACAATGTCATACTGGTAGGCAAGTATTTCTTCGGGATTTTGATTTTCCAAAGCCTCCATACCGCCCTGAGGCATAGAGAAAGGATTATGTGTAAATATTAACTTGCCGTCCTCATTGTGTTCAAACATTGGGAAGTCAACAATAAAGCACATCTCAAACCTGTCCTTGTCAATAAGGTCAAGTCTTTTTGCAACCTCTGTTCTAATCTGTCCTGCAAGAACGGGAGCCTCCGTTGGAGTATCGGCTATGAAGTAAATTACATCTCCTGCCTTTGAGCCGTTTCTCTTAATCAGCTCTTCCCTGTCCCCCTCTTTAAGGAACTTATCAATAGGTCCGTCAAATGTAAGGTCCTCATTAACCTTAACATATCCAAGACCTTTCATACCAATGGAAAGGGCGAATTCTTCCATTCTCTTAAACCACTTTTTACTCTGCTTTGCACAGTCCGGAACATTAATTGAACGAACTGTCTTTTTGCAGAAAGGAGCAAAATCCGTTTCAACAAACATATCTGAAATTTCCACAATCTCCAGCGGGTTTCTAAGGTCAGGCTTATCCGTGCCGTACCTTAACATAGACTCCTTGTATGGTATCCTTTTAAAAGGGGCAGGAGAAACCTTTTTATTGCTGAACTTTGTAAATGTTTCGTAGAGAACCTCCTGGGCTACAGCAAAAACATCTTCCTGGGTTGCAAACGCCATTTCAAAGTCAAGCTGATAAAATTCACCCGGTGAACGGTCTGCCCTTGCGTCCTCATCTCTAAAGCAGGGTGCAATCTGAAAATACTTATCAAAACCCGATACCATAAGGAGCTGTTTAAAAATCTGAGGTGCCTGGGGCAACGCATAGAACTTACCCTGATGCTTTCTTGAGGGGATAAGGTAGTCACGGGCGCCCTCGGGAGAAGACGCCGAAAGGATTGGGGTCTGCATTTCAAGAAATCCCATTTCCGTCATCTTGTTTCTAAGGAAACTTATAATCTGACTTCTCTTTACTATATTTTGGTGAACCTTAGGATTTCTAAGGTCAAGAAATCTGTATTTAAGGCGAACCTCCTCTGATGTGTTTGTAGAGGTCATAACCTCAAAGGGAAGATTATTTTTACTTTTGCCCAAAACCTTAATGTCCTGGGTATGAACTTCAACAAGACCTGTTGCTATCTTTTTGTTGATTGTCTCTTCATCACGCTTTACAACCTTGCCGGAAAGTGTTACAGTACACTCCCTGTTAATATCCCTTAAAATTTCATCATTGTGAACAACCACTTGAAGTACGCCGTAATGGTCACGAATATCAAGGAACATAACGCCGCCGTGGTCACGGATATTTTCAACCCAGCCGGCAACCCTTACTGTTTCCCCTATATTATTTTCTCTTAACTGGCCACAACTGACCGTGCGATAAATATTTTCTCTAACCATTTCTATTCTCCTTTTCGGAATGAACTGGGAATACTACGCCCATATTGGGTTATTATACCATAAAACAAAGTATCTTTCAACCAATTAAGCAAAATATTCTCTGTCTTATGTAATATTATTCAATGGATTTCAGACTTTCTATCATATCAATTTTCTTCATTCTGAAATACATAATAAAATTGACTACCAGAGCAAAAACCCCTGTCAGAAGTATTGCCCATATAAACGAGAGGAAATGAATATTCCTGCCAAACATAACATTCTCGATTTCAACCGTTACAATTATAAAGTAACCCAAAAATACCCCAAGGACAAGTCCTGCTATTGTTCCCAAAATTGTCAGCACAACATTTTCCCTGTAAATATAGGCGGAAGTTTCCCTGTTGTAAAATCCCAGAACTTTGAGAGTGGCAATCTCCCTTTGTCTTTCAGCAATATTGATATTTGTCAGATTATACAGAACTACAAATGCAAGAAGTCCTGCACAGATTATCATAACCCATACCACCATATCAAGGGAACTAATTGTTTTTGTAAAGTTTCTGTTAATCTCCGTATTAAAGGTAATAACAGTTACATCTTTGTTGTCCACATACCTTTGTCCTATTTCCCTTTCCATATCCTCTGTCATATTGGGTATTTTAAGCATCATCATATTATATTTTATATCTTCCCCAAAGGACTTTTCGTACAATGCCCTTGACATATAAATATTGTGGTAAACATAGTGTTCAGTTATTCCGCAAACTGTAAATTCTTTCCTTTTATTTCCATATTTTAGGGTAATCTTGTTGCCCATATCTATTTTAAGGAGCTTTGAAAGTTTTTCTGTAATAATTACTCCCCTGTCGCCAAGGTCGTAATTTTTCCCACTTTTCCTGTTATGCAGACTAACCATTTCTCCAAGTTTTTTATTATCCTGAGGAACTACCATATATAGGGAACTGCCAACCCTGTTGTCCTTATAACTTGCGGATACGGATTTGTTAAGGTAAAGCATACTGTCCTCAACATCACTGTCTTTTTTAACAAAATCCGTAAGGGCTTTCAGCTTACTTTCCCCTGCCTCATTTTTATTTACCACAGTTGCGTCGTAGTTGTAAATGCGGTCGAACTGGTTGTCCACAACCCCCATTATACCGTCGTGTAGATAAAACGCCGCCAGTATCAGGGCGGTACACCCTGCCACACCCAGCACCGTCATCATCAGCCTTGCCTTGTAACGAAAAAGATTTCTTGCAGTTACCTTACCGGTAAAGCCTAACCATTTCCAAAGGGGTTTTATTTTTTCCAACAAAATCCTGTTTCCCGGTTTGGGAGCCTTTGGCCTCATAAGGGAGGAGGATTTTTCAGCCAAAGCCCTCTTGCAGGTAAATACCGCAACAAAAACTGTGCATAAAACAGCTACAATCACGCTGATTATAATAGGACCTGTTGCAGGCACAATGTTAATCTCCGGCATATGGTACATCATTTTGTAGGCGTTGTAAATTATTTTCGGCAGTATGGGTACTCCTAAACACAGTCCGATTATACATCCTAAAACACCTGAAGTAAGGGCGTAAAAAATATACTTAAACATTATTGTACCGTTGCTGTAACCCAAAGCCTTTAGTGTGCCGATTTCTGTCCTTTTCTCGTCAATAAGCCTTGTCATTGTTGTTACACATACAAGGATAGCCACCATAAGGAAAAACACAGGGAAAACTGTGGCAACATTGTCGACCCTGTCCGCATTCTCCGAAAAGGAGCTGTACCCCGGATTGTCCTCTCTGGTATTTACATACCAGGATTCTTTGGACAGGGACTCAACCTTTTTCCGGGCCCGGTTTAGCTTTTTCTCAGCTAAGGCAAACTTCCTGTCAGCGGATTTTTTCGCCTTTTCTAAGTCTTTTCTTCCCTTTTCAATCTTTTCGTATTCTGCTTTAAGCATAGAATCGGGATTAATGCCTGCCATAGAGTACATAGCTTTTGCATTATCCAGTTCCTTTTCTGCGTCCTCTAAACTCTTTTGCTTTTCCTCTATTTCTTCATATGCCTTTTTTCTGTTATCCCTATACTTTGAAATTTTCCTATTCAGCTTTTTTTGCTGATTATCCGCAAATGCACTAATTCTCCTGTCGCCAAGTGCCTCTAAACTATCAGTCTGTTTCTTTATTTTCCTGTCATATCCCTCTTCATAGGGGGATATTCCTTTCACTGATGCCGTAGTTTTAATATACAGTTCAATGGGTTTTTCATTTTTAAAACAATCATCTTTTATGTAAGCAAATCCGGTAATCTTGCCGTCCCCAATGGTAGTAGAACCTCTTTCAAAGGAAATATACATTGGAGTACGCACCCTGCCAACCACCTTATATTTAAAGTTCTTAAGAGTGTCGCCTATGGAGTGGTCCCCTGCTTTCCTGTTTATTTTAATAGTGTCTCCGATTTTCACAGACTGCATTGTGTCTGCGTCAAGGACCATTTCACCATTTGATTTAGGAAGTCTGCCCTTTGTAACGGTAAGACCGTTGACTCTATCATAACCCTTATATTTCTCCGGCAGGGACATAGTGCGAACTACGCTTTCCTTATCGTTGTAAGGCACAACAACATCGCAGAAGTCTGAGGGCATAATTTCTGTGACCCATGACACTTTTTCAATTTCCTCTATATCCTTACTACTGAAACCTACAGGAGAAATAAGGCGAAAATCCATAAGATTTTCTTCACTATAGTACCTTTCGGTCATATCAATCATAGAGGGACTTGTACTCTTGACCCCTGCAAGAAAACCTACCCCCAAGGCTATAATGGCCATAATTGAAAAAAATCTTGCCTTAGTATTAAGTATTTCTCTAACAGTATTTTTAAAAAAGGATTTTGTCACAATGCCCCTCCCCTCTGTTTCATTCTGTAATTCACCATTCTATATCATCAATATTCATTGGATTTGGATTAAGACTATTCTCCACAATTCTTCCGCTATTCATACGAATAATTCTGTCTGCCACACCGCAAATTGCCGAATTGTGGGTAATAAGCACCACCGTCATATTTTCTTTTTTACAGGTTTCCTGTAAAAGCCTTATTATCTGTTTGCCTGTCTTGTAGTCAAGGGCGCCTGTAGGTTCGTCACAAAGAAGAATTTTAGGCCTTTTTGCCAAGGCTCTGGCAATAGAAACCCTCTGCTGTTCGCCGCCGGAAAGCTGACTGGGAAAATTATCAAGCCTGTTTTCAAGTCCAACACTTTTAAGAGCCTGTTCTGCCTCCATTGGATTTTTGCAAATTTGGGAGGCAAGTTCAACATTCTCCCTTGCAGTAAGGTTGGGAATAAGGTTGTAAAACTGAAACACAAAACCAATGCTGAAACGCCTGTATTCTATAAGGGATTTGTCTTTAAAGGCACTAATGTTCCTGCCGTCAACAATAATGTTGCCCTTACTCACATTGTCCATTCCCCCAAGAATATTGAGAATAGTAGTCTTTCCTGCTCCGGAGGGACCCACAATAACGGCAAACTCACCCTCCTCAATCTCAAAGGACACATCTTCTACGGCGTTAATTGTAACTTCCCCCATTGTATATTTCTTATAAACATTTTCAAACCTTACAAGACTCATAAAATCACCGTTTCCCACATAATATATTCCCATTTTATCACAATTATTAAGGCATTACAATATTCACTAAAGCTGTTTCCAAAAGAAAAAGGACATTCCAAAAGGAATGTCCTTAATTCAAACTAAATTATTTAAGGTATGTAAGACCTGTTTCTCCAATAGGTCCGTTAATACCATCAAAGTTGTCTGCACAACATACATAAACTCTCATATTGGACTGACCGATTGAGTCAACTGAAAGTGTGTTGTTTGAAACCTGCTTAACATCACCTGTAACAGCGTCAATATATTTGCCGTTAGGAATGTTCTTAAATGTAGCTCCGCCGCTGATTGAAACAAGGGCAAGAGAATCAGTTGAATCATCAGTATATCTTCTGATATAAGCCATATTACCGCTTACATAGTTGCTGTCAACTGTGTACTGACCTTTCTGAAGTGCAGGAACAGCACGGCGAATTCTGTTCAGCTTTGTAAGGTGCTTTGAAAGTGTAGAATCAAGTGTTGACTTAACTGTACCTGAGGCATCATAAACGCCAAAGTCAGAAGCCTCTACATCGCCCTCAAGTTTTTCGCCATAATATGCACGACCTGTCTGTGCAAGGGGCTTGTTAGGACCAACATCAATAACTACACCCTTCTGGAATTCTGTTTCACTGCCGTAAAATACGCAGGGAACACCACGGAATGTAAACATAAGGTCCATATTTTCTGCCCAAGTTGCTGTACCGCCGGCAAATCTGTTTGCCTGACCTCTGTCAGGAGAGTAGTCATGGGAATCAACATACATTACATTGTAAGTTGAATCATTAAAGTATCTGTCCTCAGCCTTAGCCGCACCAAAGGCACCGCTTGCTGAATCAAAGGACCAATGCATAGTAAAGTCAATAGCATTCATACCTGAAGCCTTGCTGTTATCAGGGGTATGATAATCAAGACCCTTGAGTAAAGCATTTTCAGATGTTGGCTGTTTGGAAGTGTCGTCGTTATCAATATAGTGGTCAAAAGTAAGGTTCATATTGTTGTTAACTGCTTCCGGAGTAGTATCCCAGCTCCAAGCGCTGGCATATTTACTGTCTGTTTCATCCCAAGTATAGAACGGAACTGATTCGCAGGCGTGGTCTCTGTACCAAGTTTGTGTGTATCTACAGCAAATTTCACCAAACATCCAGAATCCTTCCTTGCCTGCATCAGCTGCTGCATCAAGGAACCTCTTGTTATACATCATATTAAGTGAAAGTCTTGACATATGTCTTACTGTATCAACACGGAAACCGTCAACGCCCATATTAATATACTTTGAAAGTGCGTCTACTGTATATTCTGCAACAGCAGGGTTTTCTGTGTTAAGGTCAACGCAGTCCCCTGCAATCTGAGCATACTTACATGTCCAGTCGTCCCAGTTCAGACTCTGGAAGTAGCCTGAATGCCAGTAGTTATTTGCATTGTACTTATCGGAATTTGACAGCTTTTCAGTACCATAATCAGACTGTGCGGGGTGAGGGCCTGTGGAGTTGTTACCGGAGGCATTTGTGTTCTTCATAAGCATAAGTCTGTTGGAATACTGAACCGCAGGGAGCTGTGACCAATAATCCTTTGCACTCTTTAGTCCATAGGAGTCAAGGAGATAATCTGTAGGAATCATAGACTCCTCAAGATTACTAAGGTCTGCGTCATAATCCTTTGTAAAGAGAGGACAGAGGTTAGCCTCACCAAAGTTACCTGTGTGCTGCCATACAACGTCCTGGATAATCTTCATACCCTTTTCGTGGGCAGTATCAATAAGGTCCTGATATGTAAAATCATCACTTTCGTATCTGCTGTCAACCTTTGTAAAGTCCATAGCATGATATCCGTGATAGTCATAACCGGAGGCATTTTCTACAACCGGAGTAATCCAAACTGCTGAGAAACCAAGAGCCTTAATGTAATCCAGCTTTTCAGCCAGTCCCTTAAAATCTCCGCGCCATGCAGGGTCGTCGTCGGGGTTGTTTGCCTGTCCGTCGTCCCAGCAGTGAACATTGTTTGTTTCGTCACCGTCGTAAAATCTTGTTGTAATTACAAAGTAAATTGAATCTTCTCTCGGGTCAATGGAGGAAACCGTGTCCGGACTATCCGGATTGGATTTTCTCCAAATACCGTTTTTATACCACCATTCACCGGTTTTTCTCGACTGTTCTTTGGAAAGCTGCTTACCACCTTTATCTGTAAATATAAGATTTACCTTTTCCAAATCTTTAAAGGTGTATGTGTACCAGCCCTCGCCCAGTGAAGAATCCTTTGTCATCTCCTCACCGGGATACTCTGTTACAACATTATTTGGAAGTGAATTCCAATAGTAAATGTAAGGAACTTTATCCTCGCTTTTATAATGCACGGTAATGCCTGTACTTTCACCTGCTCCGGAGGATTTTGCACCCTCTGCATCTTTAGCAGAGGCTGCCACCGGAACAATGGCAAATACAGAAACTGTTAAGGCTATAATCATTACCAGTGCAACAATTTTCTTTACACTTGTCATAATTATTTCTCCTTAAATTACACCTGCAATTTTCTTCTGAATGTAAGTTGCGTCGCTGATCTGAATTTTGCCGTTGCCGTCTATATCAGCGCACTCAGCCTTAAATACATTGAGTTCAAAGTGTGTTACATATCTCTGAATAAGTCTTGCGTCGCTAACATCAAGAACACCGTTGCCGTCTACATCACCCATAATTTTTTCACCGTCAGGGTCTTTTGATGATGAGGTAGGAACAGATTCAGATGTTACAGGATTGTTGGTAGCTGTGTATTTAAGGGTTTTTGTTGCCGTCTGGTTATCACTGCCCTGAATTGTAACTTCTACAGTATAGTCACCGGCTACTGTAGGTGTAAAGGAATAAGTCTTGTTAAGTGTATAGTAAGCGGTGTTTACCTGTGTGCCGCTTGGATTTTTAACAACATACTTGTAGAAAAGGAGCTTTGTTCCTGTGTTGCCGCCGGATGCCTTTATGCTGATATTTGTAGAGGCGTTCAGCTTAACCTGTGTAGATGAAGAAGGTGTAGCTGACTGGAATACCGGTCTGACTTCCTGTGACGGGTCGTTTATAACATATGTTAATTCCCTGGAATTCTGATTTCCGGCGTTGTCCTTAACCTCCAGCTTAATTGTAAATGTGCCTGTTGAAGCAGGAGTCCATGTATATTTTGTATTTGTGGAATATGCCTGCATAACAGTGCCGTTTACAGAGAACTGATACTGAATAAGAGATGCAGAAGACTTTGCAGCTGCCTCAAATGTAATAGCAGTATCCTTGTACTGGGGAGATGCCATATCTGCCTCAAACTTAGAAATCTTGAGAGCGCTTGTGTCATATGTGTCCCATTTGTCAGCGGCGTAATCATAAATCATACCGTCGCCTGCATAATCAAGGTCCCCTGACTGGTTGCCGCTGCCGCTGTCGCCATTGCCAAAGATAATCTTGTTAAAGGTGCCTGTAACATGATATGACCAAACGCCGTCACCTTCATCTTCCATCTTCTGGCCGGGGAATGTGCCGTTGTTGGCATTTCCGTTTTCTGTATCCCACATATAAGCATAGAGGGTAGTCCAGCCTGAGGGATAATTGGTCACATAAATAGTATCGCCGCTTGATGACCTTGCCCCTGAATTTTCCAGATTTTTGTCTGCTGCAACTGCTGAAAAGTTACCAACGCATATTGCGCTAACCATTAACAGCAATGCGAGAACAATACCTAATGTTCTTTTACTAATTCTTTTCATAGTTATCCTCCAGATTATATAAAGTTATATAACTTTTACACAATAAATTATAACAAACAGGGTAGTAAATCATTATTATTTTAAAGAAAAATAAAAATTAATTGTATACAAGAATTAACATAGGAAGTTGGCTATTTTCACCAACTTGTGAACTGATTGTAAACTCACTTTTAATACGGTGTTAAAAGCCTCTTTTTTGTACACTTCTATGATTATTTATTTTTTATATTCTCCCAGTACTTTTTAAAGGCCTGTTCGTTTTTGTTATCGCCGTAAATATAGTACTGCCTGTCCTTTAATATATCGGGCAGATACTGCTGTTCCACATAGTGATTTGGGTAGTCGTGAGGATATTTGTAGAACTGTCCCTTGTTTTCATTGTCCTCTCCGTCATAGTGCATATTCTGGAGCTGTCTTGGGACAGGTCCTATGTTTCCCGCCTTAATATCCTCCATAGCCATAGTAATTGCAGCGTCGCCCGAATTGGACTTTGGAGCATTACAAACCATAATAACCCCGTCTGCCAGTGGTATTTTGGCCTCGGGCAAACCCACAGACATTGCAATATCCACACAGCTCTTCACAATGGGGATAATGCCGGGGTAGGCAAGGCCAACATCTTCACAGGCACAGACCATAAGCCGCCTGCATGCGGAAATCAAATCCCCTGCCACCAGCAGTCTGCCCAAGTAGTGGAGAGCGGCGTGGGTATCACTTCCGCGCATACTCTTTTGATAGGCAGATAATATATCGTAATGCTCGTCTCCCTCTTTGTCATAGCGCATAGTACTTCTTTGGGTAAGCTGTTTTGCCGTTTCAAGGGAAATATTTTTTACCCCATTAACAGCGTCTGTAGCTATAAAGGAAAGCTCTGCGCTGTTAAGGGCCTTGCGGACATCTCCGCCGCAGGCTCGGGCAATATAGGAAACCGTTTCTTCACTGGCGTTTATCTCCACATTGTTTTCCTCTGACAGAATTGAAAAACCTCTCCTGACTGCCTTTTCAATATCCTCACTCAAAACAGGCTTAAACTCAAAAACCGTACTTCTGCTGAGTATTGCATTGTAGACATAGAAGTAGGGATTTTCCGTAGTTGAGGCAATAAGGGTAATTCTGCCGTTTTCTATGTACTCCAGCAGGGTCTGCTGTTGTTTTTTATTAAAATACTGAATTTCGTCCAAGTATAACAGGACTCCGTTCAGTCCTCCAAAGCCCTCCAGCTCCTTAAAAATTTCTTTCAGGTCGGCAGTTGAGGCGGTAGTGCCGTTAAGCTTTTTCAGGGTCATATTAGTTTTTGCCGCAATATAGGTGGCAAGGGTAGTTTTCCCCACGCCGGAGGGGCCGTAAAAAATAAGATTGGGTATAGTACCGCTTTCAATTATTTTTCTAAGGGCCTTTCCCTCTCCCAGCAGGTGACTTTGACCCACAATGTCATCAAGAGTATTCGGTCTGATTCTGTCTGCCAATGGCTGCATAATATTCCCCTTTCTTTGGATTATATGTTAATAACAAGGGCCATATCAAGAACAATCCGATACAGCCCGTTTTCTCAATTATTCATAAAGTGGGTACTTTTTGCAAATCTCCTCAACACCGGCACGAACAGTATCCCTGCTGCCCTCATAGTCCTTAAGAACCATTGTAATATATTCTGCAATCTTGTCGCAGTCATCTTCTTTCAGACCTCTGGTTGTAACTGCCGCTGTACCAATTCGTACACCGCTTGTTACAAAGGGACTTAAGGGCTCATTTGGAATTGTGTTTTTGTTGACTGTAATGTAGCAGTCGTCAAGACGGGCCTCAAGCTCCTTGCCTGTAACATCGGTTCCCCTTAAATCCATAAGAAGAACATGGTTGTCCGTACCTCCCGAAACAAGGTTACAGCCCCTCTTTACAAGACCCTCTGCAAGGGCCTTACAGTTCTTTACAATCTGTTCTCCGTATTTCTTAAATTCAGGTTTTAGGGCCTCCCCAAAGCAAACTGCCTTAGCGGCTATTGTATGCATAAGGGGTCCGCCCTGTGTACCCGGGAAAATAGCCTTGTCAATGGCCTTTGCGTATTCCTCCCTGCAAAGGATAAGACCGCCCCTGGGTCCACGGAGAGTTTTATGTGTTGTTGTTGTAACAAAATCGCAGTATGGAACAGGATTCGGATGCACTCCTGCGGCAACAAGGCCTGCAATATGGGCCATATCAACCATAAGGAGAGCCCCTACCTCATCGGCAATTTCTCTGAATTTTGCAAAATCAATTATTCTGGGATATGCAGATGCGCCTGCAACAATCAGTTTCGGCTTACATTCCTTTGCAATTTCCAGAACCTTTTCATAGTTTATTCTGTGTGTTTCAGGGTCAACGCCATAGGGTACAAAGTTAAAGTACTTACCACTCATATTAACAGGTGAACCGTGGGTCAGATGACCGCCCTCGTTAAGGTTCATACCCATAACAGTATCTCCGGGTGTAAGCATAGCAAAGTAGACAGCCATATTTGCCTGTGCACCGGAGTGAGGCTGAACATTGGCATGGTCTGCGCCAAAGAGCCTGCAGGCCCTCTCTCTTGCAATTTCCTCTACCTTATCTACGCAGTAACAACCTCCGTAATAACGCTTGCCCGGATAACCCTCTGCATATTTGTTTGTCAAAAGACTTCCCATAGCAGCCATAACTGCCGGGGAAACAATATTTTCGGAGGCAATAAGTTCAAGGTTTCTCCTCTGACGGCCAAGCTCCTGATCCATTGCCGAACCAAGTTCCGGGTCATAGTTTTTAATATATTCTATAGCATTGATGTTTGACATTTTTAACTCTCCTTTTCTTTGCCTGTTCCTTTTTCTAATCCTGATTTATAAACATTTGGGACTATGCCCGTCTATTATATAACAAAAGATTTATTTTTTCAACAGCCTGCGGACTTATCCAGTATTTTTTGTTTGAATTTTATCAGTTCTTCAAAGGAGCTGATATGTCCTGCCTGGTTTCTAAGGGAAGAAGCACCTTTGAAACCCTTGATATACCACACAATGTGCTTTCTGCCCTGTCTTATCCCCAGATATTCACCCTTTAGACTGCACATTCTCTCAATCTGTCTTACCATAATGCTGAGCTTTTCCTCTTGGTCAGGTTCACGGGGAACAGTGCCTGTCCTCATATATTCATTAATCTCCCTAAAGAGCCAGGGTCTGCCCAAAGCTCCCCTGCCTACCATAATCATATCACAGCCCGTATGTTCATAAAGCTGTTTTGCCCTTTTGCCCGATGTTACATCTCCGTTGCCAATAACGGGAATGGACACAGCACATTTTACATCTCTTATAATATCCCAATCCACAGGAGGCTTGTAATACTGCTGTCGGGTACGGCCGTGAATAACTACGGCGGACGCCCCGTTTGCCTCTGCGATTTTGGCAACCTCAACGCAGTTTACTGAATTATCATCCCAACCCTTACGCATTTTTACCGTAACAGGTATTTCCACAGCAGATGTAACCGCCTTTACAATTTCACCGCAGAGCTTTGGATTTTTCATAAGACTTGCGCCTGCACCGTTACCGCTGATTTTTGGAGCAGGACAGCCCATATTAATATCAATGAAGTCCGGCTCAAACTGTAGTGCAAACCTGGCGGCCTCTGCCATAGTTTCCGGCTCGCTGCCGAAAATCTGTATACCGGCGGGTCTTTCCCTTTCACTAAGTTCCATAAGTTCTGCAGAACGCTTGCTGCTGTAGTGTATTCCCTTGGAGCTAACCATTTCCGTAACTGTATATGAGGCTCCGAAAAAGGAGCAAAGCTCCCTAAACGCACAATCTGCCACCCCTGCCATCGGGGCAAGAGCAGCAGAATTTTTTATCTCAATATTTCCGATTTTCATAGATGTGGCCTTATCTGTATCTTCTGCCATAGGAACTGCCAAATTTATTTCCGCTGTCAAATCTTCCTATACCGGTTTTATTTCTTCCCCTTGTGGACAGCAGACAGGCAAGAATAACCGCAACTGCAACGCCTACGCTTATCCAGCATACAACTCCCCCTATCATACTTACGCCGCCGCTGTTGGTGTCCGCCCCAATGGCTGTAGGCAAATCCTCTGCAACCTGGGTGCTGTCAACCAAAGTCGGGAGCTGGTTCACATCATATGTAACAGGTTGGGTCTCCACCTGCTGTGTTTCCTGTTGCTGTGGTTCTGTTTCGGGGGGAGCAGTTTCCGGCTCTGTCTGTGGAGGAGCGGTTTCCGGCTCTGTAACAGGTTCAGTTTCGGGAGGAGCAGTTTCCGGCTCAAATGTTTCCGGTTCTGTTTCGGGGGCAAGAGTTTCCGGCTCTGTCTGTGGAGGAGCGGTTTCCGGCTCATTGGTAATTACTGTTTCCACCTCTCCGGTATAAACCTCCTCGGCAAAGGCTGAAGTACAGCATACAAAAGCCAAAACAAACAGAGTAAGGGAGAGTATCACTACTTTTTTTATTTTGCTTACAGTTTTCATATAAATTACCTTCATAACAACAACTAAATACAGTCATCATAATATCTTTCATCATTATCCAAGGTAATTATATCACAAACTAATTATTTTGCAATACCTTTGCAAGGGCCTTGCCCATCATTTTTCCGGAACGCTTTGCCTCTGTCAGGGTATTTGCATCTGTACCAAATTCAATTAGAAGAGAACCGTTGCACACATTAAGGTTGTAGGTATATTCTCCAAATTCAAGGGGTCTGGTAAGTCCCGGATACATATCCTCCGCTGTTTTCTGCAGCTTTAACGCAAACCTAAGGTTATCTCTCCAAAAAGGAAATTCTCCTCCGCCCTCATAGTCATAACCTGTCATAATCATAACCTGGGCGGCCTTTTTTCCCTTATATGTAAATACAGGCTTTACTTTGCCGGCTTCTCCTCCCTCACCTAAGGCGTCCCTGTGAATATCCAGTACCACCTTTATTTCCTTATACTTATTCATATACTTCATTATGGTTTCATAGCTTCTGTCATAGCTTCCGTTATAGGAGGGATAGTCGTGCTGGGTTCTGTCGTGAATAACTCCAATGCCTGCTTTTTTCAGTTCCCCCTCAATTTCATCTCCCACACTTGTTACATTCTCCTTGTTGTCGGTGGAACGGGGATAGTAATTGCTGTCGTAGTAGCCTGTGTCGTCTTTCAGATAACTTTCGCAGGCGTGGGTATGGAAAATAAGCACTTGCACCTGTTGACTTTTTTTCATTTTAAAGCCCAGACTTTCCTTTAGCTCACTTCCCACATCAAGGTCAAAATCCGTTCCGTTTTTCACGGAAATATTTTTGTAAGTAATACCGTCGGGCAAAAACTGCTTTTCAATAACAGGGTAATTCTTTCCTGATGAGGTTGTAGGCTGAACCTCCTTTTTTGGTGCTTTGCTTTCTTCTGTCTTTTGTTCTTCCCTGACTTTTTCCACCTTGTTATTTTTCTTTTCCGGGGATTTTTCTGTGAAATCCGAAGTTGCCTTTTGCACTGTTGTTTCTGCAAGAACACTCATTGAAGCCCCCTCAATATATCCCCCCATTCTGTTTACAAGGGAGAAAATTCCTGCCACAAATGCAATAGATGCAAGAACTACACACAAACCTCGGAAATATCTGCTCTCCCTCAACCTGCCACCTCTTTCAACTGATTTTTCTGAAGTAATACTAATTGCCTTTAAAATATATGCAGAGTTTGTACAGTTTATACTCTATTAATACATTAGGGAGAGCAAATCTGAAATTGCCAAATCCGGGTGCAGTGCATAGTTTACAGACAGGGCAATAAGCTCTGAGGCTCTGTTTATCAGCAAATCAATTTCCTTTGGGGTAACCACCATTTGTCTGCCGGAGGGGTTTACCATTGAGCGGAGCTTTCGTGAAAGTCTTATGTCCTCCGTGTCAAATAAATCTATTGCTAGGGTGGACGCTTCAACCACCGTGGGAACGCCAATTCCGATTACAGGAATACCCAGGGTTTCCTGAGTCAGCTTTGTCCTGTTGTTGCCTACCCCTGCCCCGGGGGAAATCCCCGTATTGCTTATCTGCAAAGTACAGCCCAGCCTTGACAGCCTTCTGGAGGCAAGGGCGTCAATAGCTATGACCGCGTTGGGCTTAATTTTTTTAATAAGGCTCATTAAGTATTCACCGGTTTCAATACCTGTTTTTCCCGTCACGCCTGTGGCAACTACAGCCACAGGTCTTAGCTTATCAAGACCTGTTGCAGAGGCAATATCCCCCTTAATATGGCGGGTTGCCAGTATTCTTCCGGCAGATTTGGGACCCAGTGCGTCAGGTGTAATTTCCATATTTCCCAAACCCGCTATAAGTACTAAACCATTAACAGGCAGGAGTTTTCTTATTTCTTCGGAGATAACCTTTATTCTTTCGTCTGGCTCACGAAATGAATCTGTAAGAGGGGGAAGTTCTAAGGTAATATATGTTCCCTTTTCCTTGTTGAGCTGTCTGCCTGCCTGGTCGTTTTTAATTTTAAGCCTTGTTATGTGAATATTTTCCCTTTCCTCCTCTTCAAAGGCAACTCCCTTAATATCCTCTCCAAAAAGCTCTCTTGCCTCAAGGGCAAGGTCCGTTCTTCTCTCCATTATATTACCTCACAATCTTTACAAAAATAGTATAAGTTTTTCAGCACTTTATATTCTTTACATAGTCAGAATAATTTGATATAATCGTATAGGTAAATATAAATCTATTAAAACCATAAAAAGAGGTTATTAAAATGAAAAAATTTGTAAGAACGACATCAGTGGTTTTAATTTTACTGCTGACAGTTACATCCATAGGCTTCTCTGCAGGTGCCGCAAACATTCAAACTATACCTGATTCAGCAAACAGTGCGGTTCTCCCCATTAGCTTTGACGGCTTGGAAACAACCCTTAAAGTAAAGGAATCTCTTCCCAGGTCCTACAGTTCCCTTGATATGGGTTACCAAACCCCTGTCAGAAATCAGGAGGCAACAAATCTCTGCTGGGCATTCGGTGCCCTATCCTCCTGGGAAACTATGCTTGTAAAGGACGGCAAAATTTCACCTGTTAGTTCAAGTTGGTTCTCTCCCGCCCATATGGACGCATGGGGTACTTTGAGAGAAAACGGCACAGGCTGGGCAAGGGAATATGAAAACGACGCAGGCTATCCCTATATTTCACTGGGATATATGACAAGCTGGTCCGGTGCAGTAAGTGAAAACATCTTTCCTTTCCACACTCCCCTTTCCTCCTTTGACCCAAACAAAAAGGAAGATATCCACTATGGCGTAACAGGTGCTATGTATGTGAACGGTGAGAGTGCGGACACAATTAAAAAATGTATAATGGACTACGGCGCAGTTACATCAAGCTATAATGCCGACGACGCATACAGCAACAGTCTAACCACCTATTGCCCCGGCGAAACCGATACCGTTTTCGGACACAATATTAGCGTTGTGGGATGGGACGACGATTACAGCAAAGATAACTTTAGAACCCCACCTCCTACAGACGGAGCATGGCTTTGCAAGAACAGTTGGGGAAACTACAATTCCCTTGGGGGATATTTCTGGATTTCCTATAACGACTATTATCTGTTTTCTGATGTTTTCGGTCCATCTTTCTGCTATACAAACTATTCTACTGTGCAGGAATACAACAACATATATCAAAACGAAATATTCGGCGCTACATATGAGTTTAAATATTTAGACGATACCCTTTACTCATATCCCGAGGATAACCCCGATGATTTACAGGAATATACCATTGGTTCAAAGGACAATGTGTATATCAATGTTTTGGACTTTGATAAGGAAAATGAGTACATTGATACTATAGTCTTTGAAAGCCAAAGCATTGGCGCCGATTATACACTGTATTACATTCCCCTTGATGAAAAGAATGTTCCCACAACCGATAAGACTCAGTGGAAAGAACTTGGTTTTGGCAAGGTAAATTACAGCGGATATATAAGCAACGATATTAACAATTTTAAACTTCCAAAGGGAAAAGCAGGTATCGGCGTAAGGATTGACACAACAAAGATTGACAATGACAAAATTTTAAATGGTATCGGTGTTGCCGAATGGCTTGATATAACAGATACAAGAAGAATTTTTACACCGGATACAAAAGAGGGACTGTCCTATGTTTACTATCAGGATAAACTACAGGAAGTGCTGGATTTCTACAAAGAATACTGCGGCGATGACGAGGGCGGTACTCTGGTAATAAAGGCAATTACAACAAGGGAAAGCCAGATTAAAGGTGACGCAAATTTAGACGGTAAGCTGAATATAGCCGATGTAACATTGATTCAAAAATATACTGTTCACAGCCGAAATCTGACAGGACATAGTTATGAAAATTCTGACTTTAATGAGGACGGCAAGGTAAACATCAGGGACTGTACGGCAATTCAAAAACACCTTTCAGTATCTGAATAAAAGAAAAGGACAGAGCTTAAAACTCTGTCCTTAATTATTGATTTGTATTAAAGAATAATCTCACCGTAAACTTCACCCGACGCCATAGCCGCGTTGCTTTCGTCGGTATCAATGTGCATTGCAGGCGCATAGCTTTCTGACACACGAACAACCACATCGTCAAAAACAAGAGAGCGTCCCGTACCCTCAATTTTTACGGATACAATCTGCTTGTCCTTTACATTGGCGTCCTCAGCATTTTTCGGAGTGAAATGAATGTGACGCTTTGCCGCAATAACGCCCTGGGAAATTTCATATTCACCGGCAGGGCCAATCAGTTTACAACCCGGTGTACCCTCTATACAGCCCGATTCTCTTACAGGGGCGGAAATACCCAGTTTTCTGGCGTCAGTAAGGGAAATCTCAACCTGTGTGTCCTTTCTTGTAGGGCCTAAAATTGACATTGTCATTTCGCCCCGAGGGCCCACAACAGTTACCTTTTCCATACAGACGAACTGTCCCGGCTGGGATAAATCCTTTTTGTTAGTAAGTGTTGCTCCCTTGCCGAAAAGAGCCTCAAGAGCCTCATCAGACACATGAATATGGTGTGCTGATGTTTCAACTAATACCTTCATATGTATACCACCAATCAAAAATTTTCAGGGGATAAAACCTCTGCCTCTTATATTACACCTATTCCCTAAAATTTTCAATAATATTAAAGGAAAAACAGGAGATAAAAATGTTTGATAATTGGGAAACCTTAGAGAAAGAATGTTTAAACTGCAGGAAATGTCAGCTCTGTGAAACACGCACCAATGTTGTATTCGGTGTGGGAAATAAAAATGCCGAGGTACTGTTTATCGGAGAGGGGCCTGGGGAAAACGAGGATTTGCAGGGAGAACCCTTTGTAGGCAGAGGAGGAAAGCTGCTGGACAAAATGCTTTTCTCTATAGACCTGTCAAGGGATAAGAATATATATATTGCAAATATAGTTAAATGCCGACCCCCAAAAAACAGGGACCCAAGGCCGGAGGAACAGACAGCCTGCACAGACTGGCTTAGGAATCAGTTTAAGCTAATGAACCCCAAAATTATTGTGTGTCTTGGCAGAATTGCCGCCGCAAAAATAATTAAACCCGACATTAAAATCACACGGGAGCACGGACTTTTTTTTGAAAAGAAAGGCGTTCTTATGATGCCAATGCTCCACCCGGCAGCAATTCTAAGGAACCCCGGAAAACGACCCGAGGCATTTCACGATTTTCAGATACTGCGTGAGAAAATAAAAGAAATCTGCACCCATACATACGAACAATAAAAAAGTGCCTATTCATCTGAATAGGCATTTTTTTATTTCCTTTTATTTTTAATTGCCTTTACAACCATAAATACAACCAAAAGTATTATAACCACAGACAGGATAAAGATGATTACCATACTCATATCCTGGGAAAGGCTCTTTACATTGTCCTCATTATTTCGGGCGTCGCTGTTTGTCACCGTTACAGTAACCGTACTTCGGGTATATTCCACTGAATCATACTTATCCCCGTTTTTCTGCCACCTTGCCACAATACATCTTTTGGAGGTGTCAATAGGGTTTCCCCTATAGGCATTTGTACATTCCACAGTATCCCCAAGGCATTCCTTAGTAAAATAAAGGTCGTAAGTCTGGTTTCCTATGTTGTCGCTGAAAATAACACCATAGGTGGTTTTCTCATTAAAACCGCCCTCCACACGACGACTGATTTCCAGATTATCAAGGTCATATTTCCAAAGGTTCTTTTTGACCTTTTCACACTTTTCGTATTCGGTCTGCCATGTAAAAAATTCATCGCCGCCGTCAATCCAGATATGGCAATAAATTGTATCAAAATGTCCCCAGTCATCTTCTCCACCGGGTACGGCAAAATAAATACAGTTATCGGCGTCCCTGTGGGACGATGTATCCTTTACCGTCTTACCTTCATATCCTGTTACAGATAGTGCCAATGTAACAACTGACATAATGACGGCAAAAAATAAACTTAACAATCTTTTCATTATAATCTCCACACAATGTTGTTCCTACAGTTTATTACACATTGTAGATAAAACGGCTCTATCCAAGGGATAGAGCCATAATTATCTGAGTTTTAAATTAAAGTGTTAATCAAGCTCTCTTCTTACGAGTTAAGAAGTATACGCCGCCGGCTGCAAGCATAACGCCTAATGTAACAAATATATAAGTTGTTTCTTCGCCTGTAGAAACTGTACCCTGTGTTTCAACAACATCAGAAGCGTCTACTACATTACCGTCTTCATCAACATAGTTACCGTTAGCGTCCTTATGTACAGTCTTGCCGTCCTTTGTTTTAAGTACAGAGGAAGAACCGTCAGAAGATGAACCGCCTGAAGATGATGAACCGTCGGAAGATGAACCGCCTGAAGATGAACCGTCAGAAGATGAACCGCCTGAACCGGAGTTCTGTTCTTCAGTAAACTGACCGCCGCCAATATAGTAAACCTTTCCGTCAGCTACTAACTTAGCAAGCTGAGTTTTAAGTTCTGCAAGTCTTGTATTATGGTCTCTTGCTGAGCTCTGAGGGCTGAAAGAAGAAACATTTGGATAGTCAGGATAATCCTTATCCCATGTCTTAATAAGGTCAGCAGTTGTTGAACCCTTAGCCATAAAGCTACCCTGAACTGTACCAACAGATGTAATCATAAGAGGTATGCCGTACTTCTGAGCGTTTGCTGTCCAGCTAAGCTCATATGAGTGCTTTGTTGAGTCAACATTATTTTCAAATGAGGCTGTATCAGAAACAACCTTTGCTGTGTCGCCGATACAATTTGTGTTAAACATAATACCGCAGGATTCATTACCTACATTATCACTGAACATAATTGTATAGTCCTTGCCGGCCTTTAAGCCACCGGAAATCTGAGCACTTGAATCATCAAGGATAGAAAGGTCGTAAACATACTTGCCGTCCTCTTCCTTTAATGCTTCTTTCTTTGACTGCCAGCCGAAGAAAGATGTCTGGTCGCCTGTTGCTTCAAAGATATGTGTATAGAAAATAGTACCTGCCCATTTTGCCGGCTTTTCAAAATAAACCTTGCCGGATGTGCCTGATTCTGATACATCAGTACCTGCTCCAACTGATGTGTCACCGTCAGCTGCTGCTACAGCAACCCCGTCATTTTCTGCTGCTACAGCAACTTCGTCATTTTCTGCTGCTGATACTGTCATTGCAATAGTTGCAAAACTCATAACAACCGCAATAACAAGTAAAAAGCTTAAAAACTTTTTCATGATTGTCTCCTCCTGAATAAAATCATCATGTTTTGTTATAGGGATGATTCCCCATTAGCATAATTATACACCTTTTAGATTTATTAAGCAACAATTTTGTAATTTTTTCGTTGCTCTAAAATGCACAAACTTTCTTGTCCTAAAATAGTAAAACTGCACAAAGACAGGATTTTAACTACCTTTCAGAATTGTTTTCCTTGGAATTTTCGCTTTTTTTCTTTCTGATAATTACTGTAATAACAATACATGCTACCACTGCAAGGGCGCCTGCCACAATACCTATATTTCTCCACATATTTTTGGAGTCAGTCCAGGTTGCCTGCTTTCCGTCGGGAGTTGTAATTGCAACACCTGAGGAATTTGTAAGAACAACTGTTGTTGCTGTGGTAGAGGTTTCTCCACCTGCGTTTGCCGTTGCCTCCTGTCCGACAACATTACCGTTGCCTGCGTTGTTATTTGCATTGTTTCCGTTGTTTACATTATTATCTGCGTTGTTATTCCCGTTGTTATTTCCGTCGTTTCCGTTGTCTGCATTTCCGGCATTACCGTTATTTGCGTCGTTTCCGTTGTTGGCTTGGCCACCGTATGCACCGTCACCGCCTACAGGATTTTTTCCGCCGTTCTTCTCGCCCTTGCCGTTGTCGTAGTTAACAAAGTTTCCGCCCTGACCGTTTTCGTCAACTATAGGAGGTTTTCCCTCCTCAACAACCTTATCATTTACAAGGTATTCCGTAGTCAGAACATAGCTGTCCACCGACTGGGAATTGGAGAGGTAGTCCATACATTGGATATACTGCTTAATATCGCTTTCCCCGCCTGACTTTACATTAAAGGATACTCCCAAAAGCAGGGTTTTTTCCTTAAAATCCCAGCCCTCAATGCCGTTTGCACTGTTAAAAAGCACTCTTCCTTCAATTTTAGTGTTGTAGACTGAGCTTCCTCCGTCGGGATATTTTACAGATTTATCAATGGCCTCAAGGCAGTCGCCGTTATATGTAATCTCAATTTGCAGGTCCTCAACCTTTTCCGGTACATCGGCAATATACAGATTATATGTAACCTTGTCGCCAACCTTTGCCTTAAGATTACCGTTAATAACACAACTGCTGTCAGCAGACGCACTAATGACGGAAAAGGCTGTTATCATTAAAATCATAAGCGAAACTGTAATTTTTTTCACACATTTCCTCATATTAATTATCCTCTCTTTTATAATTCCGTATTTTTATTCTTCATAACCCTTTGGATTGTTTTTCTGCCATCTCCAAGAGTCACGGCACATATCCTCCAAGGTCTTTTCAGCTTTCCAGCCTAACTTTTCAAAGGCCTTTGCAGGGTCTGCATAGCACTCTGCAATATCCCCTGCTCTTCTGGGTTTAATAGTATAAGGAATTTCAACTTCATTAACTTTCATAAAGGCTTTTACAATATCCAGTACAGAATAGCCTGTACCTGTACCAAGATTTATAATTTCCGTTCCCTTATTCCTTTTTGCATAGTCAATAGCCTTAACATGACCCTTTGCAAGGTCCACAACATGAATATAATCTCTGACCCCCGTACCGTCGTGGGTTGGGTAGTCATCTCCGAAAACCCCAAGCTGAGGAAGTTTTCCCACGGCAACCTGTGTAATATAGGGCATAAGGTTGTTTGGAATACCGTTTGGATTTTCCCCGATAATACCGCTTTCGTGGGCGCCGATTGGGTTAAAGTAACGGAGAAGTACCACGGAAAGGTTCGGGTCTGCCTTTGAAACATCTGTCAAAATCTGCTCAATCATCAGCTTTGTCCAGCCGTATGGATTTGTGCAGGAGGTAGGCATAGTTTCCACCAGGGGAACGGTTTTGGGGATACCGTAAACTGTGGCAGATGATGAGAACACAATGTTGTGACACTGGTATTCCCTCATAACCTCCAGCAGAGTAAGGGTGCTGTCAATATTATTGCGGTAGTAGGCAAGTGGGATTTCACAGCTTTCCCCAACAGCCTTTAAACCTGCAAAGTGGATAACTGCGTCAATTTTGTTTTCCTCAAAAACTCTGGAAAGGGCTTTCGTGTCACAAACATCAATCTCATAAAAAGGAATACTTGTGCCTGTGATTTTTTCAACCCTGTTTACAGCCTCTCTTTTACTGTTGCAAAGGTTGTCTGCAATAAGAGCCTTATGACCGGCGCTGATTAATTCTATGCAGGTATGTGAGCCGATATAACCGGCACCGCCTGTTAAAAGAATATTCATAGCAAAATCTCCTTATTACAATAATATTTTACGCTTTAAACATTCGTATACACACATACATAATACTACACACAGTGGAAATAAACAAGTAATAATTTATAAAATTTTAAAAAACATTTCATTAAAATTATGGAAACACCTTGACAAAAGTTTTTACAGTTAATATAATAAGTATTAACAAAAGAAAACCCTAAAAAACTGTGAAGGGAACAAGATATAGGCATCTGTGCAAAGAGAACTGCTGTGTGGTGTAAAGCAGTGTCAGAACCTATATGTATAGCTCATTCCGGAGTTTTCTGTCTTATAAGGGCAGAACGGCAGACACCGTTATCCGTCAGGACTTTGATAGAAGTCTGTAAGGAATATATGGCGACATATATTTGAACCTGGGTGGTACCACGAATTTTAATTCGTCCCTAATTTTTTAGGGGCGATTTTTTTGTAATATTTAATGAGGAGAATTTATTATGTTAAAAACAGGGTACAAAAAGTACATTCCTTTCCGTCAGATTGACCTGCCCGACAGAGAATGGCCTGCAAAGGTTATTGAAAAAGCGCCGGTGTGGTGCAGTGTTGACCTAAGGGACGGCAACCAGGCGCTTATCGACCCTATGAACCTTGAAGAAAAATTAGAATTTTTCCACGCCCTTTGTGAAATGGGATTTAAAGAAATTGAGATTGGCTTTCCCTCTGCCTCTGAAACAGAATACGAAATCTGCCGTCAGCTTATTGAGGGCAACCATATCCCCGATGATGTTACAATACAAGTTCTTGTCCAGGCAAGGGAGCACCTGATAAAAAAGACATTTGAGGCAATTAAGGGCGCTAAAAATGTTATTGTCCATTTCTATAATTCAACCTCCACATTACAGAGAAAGGTTGTTTTCAAAAAGGAAATGGAGGGTATAATTGATATTGCCGTTGAGGGCGCAAAGCTTATTAAGGAGCTTACGGATAACTATGAGGGAGATACAAATATCCGTTTTGAATACAGCCCCGAAAGCTTTAGCGGTACTGAAATGGACAACGCTGTTGCCATTTGCGAAAAGGTTATGGAGGAGCTTGGCTCAACTCCCGAAAATCCGGTTATACTCAACCTGCCCAACACAGTGGAAATGTGTACTCCAAACACCTACGCCGACCAGATTGAATACTTTATTAAGCACCTTAAAAACAGGGAAAGCGCTATAATCAGCGTTCACCCCCACAACGACAGAGGAACAGGGGTAGCCGCCACAGAGCTGGCACTTCTTGCAGGAGCGGACAGAGTTGAGGGTACTCTCTTCGGCAACGGAGAAAGAACAGGAAACCTTGACATTGTAACCGTAGGCCTCAATATGTATACCCAAGGGATTGACCCCTGTCTTGATTTTTCAAATCTTCCAAAGTATAAGGAAATTTATGAGAGATGCACAAATATGAAAATCGGCGAAAGACAGCCCTATATCGGAGAGCTTGTGTTTACCGCCTTTTCGGGAAGTCATCAGGACGCCATAAATAAGGGTGTAAAGTATATGAAAGATATTGACGACGAGTACTGGGAAGTACCCTATCTTCCCATTGACCCTGCTGATGTAGGCAGACAGTACGAGCCTATTATCCGTATTAACTCCCAAAGCGGAAAGGGTGGCGCCGCATATGTTATGGAGCACAATTTTGACTATGAACTTCCAAAGAAAATGCATCCGGAGTTTGGCGCCCTTGTTCAGAAAAAATGTGATGAACTGGGCAGAGAACTTATACCAAAGGAGCTCTTTGAAGTATTTAAGGAAAACTATTTGGAACATAAGAAAAAATATGAAATTATTAACAGCCGAATTTATGAGGAAAGCGAAAACGGCAGGGAATATGTTCATTTTAAGGGTACCATCTCCATTGACGGTGCTGAAAAAAGAAGTACAACCGGCAAGGGAAACGGTCCTATTGACGCATTTTTTAACGCTATGAAAAAAATAGGAATCGGCAACTACAGCTTTCGTTCCTATAGCCAGCACGCTATCAGCGAGGGTTCGGACTCCCAGGCAGTTTCCTACATTGAGCTTAAAACCCCCAGGGGCAAACATATTTTCGGCGTAGGAATTGACCACAATGTAAACTACAGTTCAATCTTAGGTGTGTTAAACGCAATTAACAGAAACGAGGCATAAAATAAGGGTGTGCACATAGCACACCCTTTTCTATACCTGTTTTTTGGAAAATACACAACCACAGTAATTCTGTCTGTAAAGATTGTACTTTTCCGACAGTACAATACTTCTTTTGTAGCCCTCTTTTTTCTTAAAATCGCTGGGCAAATACTTTGATTTACATTCTATCCCCATACCGATACTGTTTATAACCTGTGCATTCTTCAAAGGACTTAGGGTAAGAGTTGTGGCAAAGTAGTCAAAACCCCTTTCCTGCGCCGCCTTTGCAGTATAGGACAGTCGCAGGGAAAAGCATACCGAACACCTTTTTCCCCTTTCGGGTTCATTTTCAAGACCCTTAACCGCAGTAAAGAAATGTTCCGGATTATAGTCCCCGTCTATAAAGCTGACAGGATACTTTGTTTCCATTTGGGATATAAGCCTTTTCTGTTCGTCACGCCTTTTAGTATACTCCCCCTCCTCGCTTATATTGGGATTAAAGTACAGAACGGTAATATAAAAGTAATTGCTTAAATATTCAATAACATAACTGCTGCATGGAGCACAGCAGGAATGCAGCAAAAGAGTGGGTACAACTCCCTTTTTTTCATTTTCATCTATCAGCTTATCAAGCTGTTTTTGATAATTCACCTTAACATTTGTCATATATTTAATTTCTCCCGCATTTCCATTGGCGTGTCGATTATAAAGTCCGCCCCTGCTTTCTCCAGTTCTTCCCGACCTCTGAAACCCCAGCTTACTCCACAGCACTTCACCCCTGCATTCCTGGCGGTATGGCAGTCAACATCGCTGTCGCCTACATACAGACACTGGCTTTTGTCAATGCCTGTCAGACTAAGGATTGCATTGAGGGAGTCGGGATTGGGTTTAATATCATACTCAGGCCTTTTCCCCCAGGCAAGGTCAAAGCAGTGGTGGGGAAAAATCTTCTTTAAAATTTTCTCCACAAATTGGTGTGGTTTGTTGGACAGAACAGCCGTTAATATGCCTTTCTCCTGAAGAACCTCTAAAAGCTGTTGGGTTCCGGGATAGGCACAGGTTTTGTCTGTGGAGTGTTCACGGTAATATCTGTCAAAAACCTCCTTAACCTTTGCCGCTGTCTTTTCATCTGTAACAGGGGCAATGGCTCTTTTTATAAGATTTAAAATTCCATCTCCCACCATTTTTTTGTAGCTTTCTAAAGAATGGGTAGGTAAACCGTTTTCACTTAACCCTTTATTTACGGCGTCAGCCAAATCCTCCAGAGTGTTTGCAAGTGTGCCGTCTAAATCAAAAACAACTATCTTATACATTAAATCACCTTTTATATTCCCTTTTCCTGTTCAAGGAGCACCGCCCTGCACGGAGCGGCCTCTATCCCCTCCAGCTTTATGGGAAAAGCGCATATTTCATAGTCCCCAGCCTCTATTCTGTCCAGGTTCAGACATTCAATAATGGGAATATCATTTCTCAAAAGCTCGCTATGAACCTGATTGTTTTCATGTTCCCAGCCAATAGTCATACTGTCTGTGCCTACCAGCTTAATATTGTGGTCAACAATAACCTCGGCGGCAGTCAGGGTAAGAAAAGCCTTTCCCCCGCCCTTAAAAAGTATTCTCTTGTGACAATGGGGCAAAAGTCTGTCCATATCACTGCCGGTAATCTCCCCTGTCACCTCTATAACGCTGCACTTTCCGTAAAAATTTCTCATTTTAAGGCGGTCAACAGACTTGCCGTTTTTAATAAAATGCAGAGGTGCGTCAATATGAGTTCCCGTATGGGGACAAAAACTAACCTTGCTCAGGTTGTAGTCGTCACCGCTGTTAATACTCCTTACCGCAACGGCTCCCGGCTTTGGGTCACCCGGGTACACAGGACTGGCAAATATTCCCTTTGTTATATCGTGTAAAATCATTTGCTCATTCCCCCGTTTCTCATAGTTATATTATACATAAAAGATTTCATAAGTCAAAACAATAAGTAAAAACGGGACTGCCCATAGGACAGTCCCAATTTTAATTATTATGTTTTAGCTCCAGGAAGTACCGCTTGAAGTAATTGTAAGGGTTGTGCCGGAAACCTTGAGATTTTCCCACTTGTTCCATGTTGTTCCCGTACCGGGTTGGTTCCTGTGAATTGTAATATTCTTAACTGTAGCAGGAATTTCTACAGTCCACTTGCCGTCGCCCTTTGTCATCTCATAGGATTTCTTAGTGTCGTTGTCAATAAGGACAAGCACGGCGTCTGCGTCGCCAATCCACTTTTCGTTTGTAGCGTCAATAAGAGTAATTTTAACCTTATCTCCCGACGGAGTAGAGGTTGATTCTCCTCTCTTATAGCCTGCTACAGGCTCGTCGGCTGCACCGCCCTTGTTTTCTGTAGGATAGTAACCGTTAAATTCATCTGACAATGTGATTTCAACAGTTCTGGAGGCGCCGGAGTTTGAAACAAATCTGACATTTGTATAAGCCTTAGGCAGGTCATAGTAATAAACCTTCTGCTGATATTCATTTTCTTCAAGATAAGTCATAAGGTTGCCGTTAGCGTCCTCATGGGGAAGTTCAACTTTCTGTCCGCCCTGCATATAGTATGCCAAAATTCTTACATTACTCCAGTTGTTTGCATTTGTAAAGTAAATTCTCTTTGTTTCTGAAACAGGCTTACTTGACTCTGTTGTACTTGAAGAGCTGGACGAACCGTCCCTGTTGTATCCCTTTACAGGTTCATCTGCCTTACCGCCGTTATTCTGTGTAGGATAGTAACCGTTAAATTCATCTGACAATGTAATTTCAACTGTTTTTGAAGCGCCGGAGTTTGATACAAACCTTACAGTAGTATAAATTACCGGCAGGTCATAGTAATAAACCTTCTGCTGATATTCATTTACTTCAAGGTATGTCATAAGATTGCCGTTTGCGTCCTCATGGGGCAGTTCAATCTTCTTTCCGTCCTGCATATAGTAAGCAAGAATTCTTACATTACTCCAGTTGTTTGCATTTGTAAAGTAAATTCTCTTTGTCTTTGAATCCGGCTTAGTGGCCTGTGTAGAACTTGAAGTGCTTGATGAACCGCCTCTCTTGTAGCCCTTTACAGGTTCATCTGCCTTGCCGCCGTTATCCTGTGTAGGATAGTAGCCGTTAAATTCATCTGACAATGTGATTTCAACTGTTTTTGAAGCGCCGGAATTTGATACAAATCTAATGTTTGTATAAATCTTAGGCAGGTCGTAGTAATAAACCTTCTGCTGATATTCATTTTCTTCAAGATAAGTCATAAGGTTGCCGTTAGGGTCCTCATGGGGAAGTTCAACCTTTTGTCCGTCCTGCATATAGTAAGCAAGAATTCTGACATTACTCCAGTTGTTTACATTTGTAAAGTAAATTCTCTGTGTTTCAGTTATATCTTTGGAAGATGATGAAGATTCGTCCGGAGAAGATTCTTCCGAGGAAGATGATGACGGTGTTTCACCATACTTCATCCATATGCCCTCAAGTTCATCTCCGAATATTGCCGGCCAGCCGTCAAACACAAACATATCCTTGTCTTCCGGAACTTCACATTCAACTGTCTTGTCATATACATTATCCCAGTCGTTTTCTGTGTCGGGTTCCATTCTGCAGAAAATAGCGTGTGTATAGTTTACAGGCATCTCAAAGCTGTATATTGTGTCTGAAACAAGGTTAAGGTCAAACCACTGTGTTCCTCCAACCATATTGTAACAGTGTACTGCATATCTGCAATCCTCTGTCACAATGTTCTTAACATCTACATAGATGGTCCTTTTTTCGTATACAGGGGGTGATGAGCTTGAACTTGAGCTGGAGCTGGAGCTTGAACTTGAACTGGAGCTGGAGCTGGAACTTGAGCTGGAACTTGAGCTGGAGCTTGAACTTGAGCTTGACTCATCAGGAGTTGTAAGGTCCTGTCCCACAATACCTTCTCTTATTCCCACAGAATATTTCTGGATAACAGATGCGTCCTTAATGTCCACTCCGCTGCTTGAATCCACATTAGCAAGCTGAAATTGAACCTCGTCAAGACCTACTTCCTCTATACCTGCAAGATACTTTTGCAGATATGTTACATCAGAAATATTAATTTGTCCGTCCCGATTAACATCCCCGTACTTGCCCAGGACTTCACCGGAAGTTTTTGTGTTTATGTCCGCAGCGCCTGCCATTGGTACAGCCGTAACAACCATTGACATAATCAGCATAAAGCTGATTAAAAAGCTGAGGACACGCCTACATTTTTTAATCATATAAGTTTCCTCCTTTATTTAGAAAAATCTGTATATATTTTCCCAGTTTCACTGTTAGATATATTATATAATAAATATTATAATTTTTCAAATAAAATATGGTAAAAAGACAAAAATTCATAATCTATTAAAATATTAGGGATAAATTTTAAGTTTCACTGTTAATTTTCACCAAATAAAACCCCTGTAATGGGGAAAATTCTTGACATAAACCCCCTGAAATAGTAGTATTAGAGGGTAAGCATTTAATTGTAATGGAGGCTCACAATGGAAAGCAAAGAAAAAAATATTGGAATGAAAGAGCTTGTTGACTACTGCAACAACTACGGATTTATTTTTCAAGGCAGTGAAATTTACGGCGGTCTTGCAAACACCTGGGATTACGGCCCCCTTGGTTCAAGGCTGAAAAACACAATTAAGGACGCCTGGAGATATTTCTTTATTCAGAAGAGAGATAATGCCTATGAGGTTGACGCTGATATTCTTATGAACCCAAGGGTTTGGGAGGCAAGCGGCCATGTTCAGAGTTTCTCTGACCCCCTCCTTGACTGTAAGGAATGTAAAACCCGTCACAGGGCAGACAACCTTATTGATGATTTTGACGAAAACGCCCATGCAGACGGTATGACCCAGGAGGAAATGCTGAACTATATCAGAGAGAACAATGTTCCCTGTCCAAAGTGCGGTAAGTCCAACTTTACCGATATACGCCAGTTTAACCTTATGTTTGCAACACAGCGCGGCGTTACAAATGACAGTGCAAATACGGTTTATCTGCGTCCGGAAAACGCACAGGGCGAATATGTAAACTTCCAAAATGTTCTCAGAACCACAAGGACAAAACTCCCCTTTTCAATCGGTCAGATTGGCAAGGCATTCAGAAACGAAATTACACCGGGCAACTTTACCTTTAGAACCATTGAATTTGAACAGATGGAGTTTCAGACATTCTGCAAAAAAGGGGACGACGAAAGCCTTTACGACTACTTTAAAAACTACGGCATAGAATTTTTCAATATGCTGGGACTTCCAAGTGAAAAACTGCGCCACCACGACCACGAAAAACTTGCCCACTATGCAAAGGCGGCATGTGATATTGAATATCTCTTCCCCTTTGGCTGGGGAGAAATCAACGGCACTCACAACAGAACGGACTTTGACCTTTCAAGACATTCAGAGTATTCCGGCAAAAAACAGGAATACTGCGACCAGACCACCGGAGAAAAGTTTACCCCCTATATTATTGAGTCTACATACGGCCTTGACAGAATTACTTTGGCTGTTCTCTTCGAGGCATACCGAATTGAAGAACTTGAAAATGGGGACACAAGAGAACTTCTTAAAATTTCTCCTGCCCTTGCCCCAATCAAGCTGAATATCTGTCCAATCAAAAAGAAATTTCACGGCGAAAAGGCAAGGGAAATTATGGCAATGTGCAAAAAGCACTTTATGACCAGCTATGATGAATCAGGTTCAATCGGCAAAAGGTACAGAAGAGCCGACGCAATCGGCACCCCTTGGCAGATTTCCGTTGATGAAAAGACTGTTGAAAACAACATTGTAACACTCCGTGACAGGGATACAATGGAACAGATTGAAATGAAAGTTGAGGAATTAGTCCCCTATATTCTGGAAAGAATTGCTTTTGAATAAATTTAAAATAAGAAAATTAAGGCACATCCTAAGATGTGCCTTTAATTTTGTCTATTTTTTCTTAACAGTAATTTTACAGGATGCGCTCTTTTTGCTGCCGTCTGCTGCCGTTGCCTTTAAGGTAACATTTCCCTTCTTCTTTGCCGTTACCTTAATTGCCTTGCCGGAGGCAGTAGCTTTCTTTGAAATCTTAACAATGTTCTTCTTGTTTAATGTCCACTTAATGTTTTTAACATTTGCATTATTTGGATAGGCAGTTGCCTTAATCTTAAATGACTTTTTAACCTTAACACTCTTTTTTGCAAGGGTAAGTTTAACCTTTGTAACCCTCTGTTTAACTGTAAGTGTGCACCTTGCATACCTGCCGTTGTCCCTGGACTTAACAGTAATTACTGCTGTGCCCTTTGCCTTTGCCGTTACCCTGCCTGTTGAGGATACTGACGCAACCCTGCTGTTTGAGGAACTCCAGGTTACGGCCTTATTTGTAGCGTCACTTGGATTAACTGTTGCCCTAAGTTGTAGGCTCTGCTTAGTATAAAGAGTTTTCTTTGTGGTGTTAAGTTTAACTGATGTAACGGACTTTTTAACTGTTACCTTACACTCTGCTTTAACGCCGTCGGCTGTGGCTGAAATTACAGCAGTACCTGCCTTAATGCCTGTAACTACACCATTTTCAACCTTTGCAACATTGGCGTTGTCACTTTCCCAGACAACCTCTCCGTCTGTTGCGTTTTCCGGCTTAACCTGTGCTGAAAGAGTAAGGTTTTTGCCAATCTCAAGGGTGGCAGAGGTCTTGTCAAGAACAACCTCAGAAACCGCTGTAACCTGACCTGTGCCTGCAACTTCACCCAATATTGTACCTGTAGCTCCTACATTCATCTTAACTTTGTTATGATAAACAACTGCTGTTGAACCGTCATATGTGTTCTTAATAAGGGTTCCCTCAGGGAAGTCGGCTGAATCAACCTGAACTGTAACCTGTGTGTTTGGCTCTGCACCGATACAGCACAGAACTTTATCCTGTACGCCGTTTTTGTTGTATTCTCTCATAAATGCGGCGCCTGAGGTGGAAGTAAGACTTTTGTGTGTTCCTGCACCGATTGCAACATGGCTGTTTCTGAACTTACCAACTTTCTGCCAGTGTGAAAGTATTTCATTGTCGGTTGTATCCCAGTTCATAAACGAACGAACATGGTGGTTACCACTCTGAATAACAGATGAAATGGAAGAATTTGCACTGGTCAGATACTCTCTGCCGCTTTCGTCGCCGTAATAAATCTGAATTGCACCTGGAAGAAGCTGAAGAGCAGAACCCTGATAAATCAGCTTTTGTGTATCGTGCTTTACAGTGGCTCTGTCACGACCGCAGAGAGATGTGTCGTGAGAGGAAATATATGAAAGCACATTGTAAGAATCGCTTGTGTTAATATTCTTTGCGTAATCCTCATACTTCTGATTAACACCGGATACGGAGTTTACGCCGGTGCCGGAGAACGAGAAGTTAATAGTGGAGTCAAACTTGCCCTGTGCAAAGTAGGGGTCGTCGGCACCTGAAAGGTTCTTTCCGAAAACCTCACCTGTCATCCAAAAGCTCTCGTCCCAATCAGCCCCCGGTTTATCGGGATTGTTCTTTCTCCAGTTTTCAAGGGCATTTACGCAAATATCTTTCAGGGCTGCCCAGGATTCAAGCTCAACGTGTTTTGCTGTGTCACAGCGGAAACCGTCAACGCCGTACCTCTCCACATATCTGCTTAACCAGTAGCAAAGGTAATATCTTACAGTTTTTGGATAGTTGTTTTGGCTGAACCACTGGTTCATATCTGCCATTTTGCTGTCGTAGTTTCCCTCGCTTTTCCACTTGTTTTCCAGGAATACAGGCAGAGAAACCTCCTCTGTGCCCTCTGTAATAAAGTCGGCCAAATCACCGCCGGCAGAACCTTTAAGGTCGCTGGAGTCATAATTGGTATAACCCATAAGACCTGCCCTTATCCAGGACTTGCCCCACCATTTGCCCCACTTTTCTGTCAGCTCTTCTTTGCGAAGTGCATTGTCGTAATCAATGTATTTGTGGTATGTATTGTTGTTGCCGGAAAATGAGTAGTACTCGCTATCCCAGCCGGTTTTAAGGTCGCCAAAACCAAACTTATTCATATCATACATTGTGTTGTAGCCGGGGTGGTTCATAACAACATCTATAACCACTCTTATACCCTTTTCGTGGGCGGCGTCCACCAATGTCTGAAACTCCTGTTCTGTACCGAAGTTCTGGTCAAAATTGGAGTAGTCGCCTACATAGTAGCCGTGATAGGAATAGTGAGGGAATGCACTCTTGGAGCTGCCTGCACAGGAATAGCCCAGAATTTGTTCATAGGGGGCTGAAATCCAAAGTGCATTGACGCCCAAATCTGTAAAATATCCCTCGTTTATCTTCTTTGTAATGCCCGCAAAGTCACCGCCCTGGAAAGAGGCCGCGTCGCTGTTCATCTTTTTAGTAACAGTGCCGTCCTTTTCAAGACCTCTCTCATAGCTGTGGTCATTACTTGTATCTCCGTTGTAGAAACGGTCGGTCAAAAGGAAATAAACAGATGCGTTGTCCCAGGTAAAATCACTTGGGGAACTAAGGTTTGCCCCGCTTTTTACGGGAGCCTCCGTTTTTTTCGCTGAAACTATAGGTGCAACGGTAAAAGCTGTCATAACCATTGCAAAAGTCATAATTAAAGCTAAAATTTTTCTCATATAAACACCTCCAAATATAATGTAATTATACCACAATTTATATTTAAATCACAATAATAAAAACGACCTAAAAACACACCGTTTATTTGTAGATATTGCTGTATTCTGTAAAGAGAATTTTAACAGTTTATTATGTAAGTTTGACATATTTTCCCTAAATAAAAAAGACCCTTGGAGAAGTCCAAAGGTCTTAAAAATTATTTAGAAAGGAGTTTTTTGATTCTTTCCACAGCCTCAATGGTATTTTCTCTGTCGCCAAAGGAGGTTAAGCGGAAAAATCCCTTGCCGTTTTCTCCAAAGCCCTCGCCGGGAGTACCCACAACATTTGCCTCTTCAAGGAGAAAATCGAAAAATTCCCAACTGCCCATACCCTTGGGGCACTTGAGCCAGATGTAAGGTGAATTTACACCGCCGGTATAGTAAATGCCCAGCTCATCCAAAGCAGAAGAAATAATCTTCGCATTTTCCTGATAGTAGGCTATGTTTTCCTTAAACTGCTTTTGTCCCTCTGGGGAAAGTACAGCCGCTGCCGCTTTCTGTATAGGCCAGGAAACGCCGTTAAACTTTGTAGCCTCTCTCCTGTACCAAAGCTGATAAATGTTCTTGCCGTCTCTTTCAAGTTCCTTAGGAATTACTGTATAACCGCATCTTGTTCCTGTAAAGCCTGCTGTCTTTGACAGAGAGCATAGCTCGATTGCACAGGTTCTTGCACCATCAATGGCAAAAATACTTCTGGGCGAACCGTCAGTAATGAAAGCCTCATAGGCAGCGTCATAAATAATTACGGCGTCGTTCTTATTTGCATAGTCAACCCATGCTTTAAGCTGGTGGGCGGTGAATGTTGCGCCTGTGGGATTGTTTGGGGAGCAAAGATAAATAATATCCGCCTTTACATTAAAGTCAGGGGTCGGGGCAAAGTTGTTGCCCTCGTTACAGGGAGCCAGCTTTATTTCTCTGCCTGCCATAATATTGCTGTCAACATATACAGGATAAACCGGGTCTGTAACAAGAACTGTATTGTCCTTACTGAAAATATCCCCAATATTGCCGGAGTCAGACTTTGCACCGTCTGTAATAAGGATTTCAGATGGGTCAACCTTTACGCCGAAAGAGTCGTAATAATCAGCAACTGCCTGTCTTACAAATTGGTAGCCCTCACAATCGGGATAACCCTTAAAGGTTTCCTTATTGCCCAGCTCCTCGGCGCCCTCCTTAATTGCCTCAACGGCAATTTTGGGCAGAGGGAGAGTTACATCTCCTATACCAAGCCTGATAACCTTTTTATCCTTGTTCCGGGCACAATATTCATTGGTTCTCTTTGCAACTTCTGCAAAAAGATAATTGGGAACTAAGTTGTCAAAATTCTTATTTACCTTCATTTCTTACTCTCCTTTTCATATAAATTCATTTCTTCTCATTTTTTACTTCAAGGGAGGCCCTTACAAATTCTCTGAAAACCGGATGAGCGTTAGTTGGTCTTGACTTAAATTCCGGGTGGTACTGAACCGCAACATAAAACTTATTTGCAGGGATTTCAACAGCCTCTACAAGAAGTCCGTTTGGAGAAGTACCGCAGAAAACCATACCGTTGTCTTTAAATTCCTGACGAAATTCATTGTTAAATTCATAGCGGTGACGGTGACGCTCTGCAACCTCCGGTTTGCCGTATGCTTTTTCAAGCAAAGTGCCTTTCTTAACCTTGCAGGGATAAGCTCCAAGCCTCATTGTACCGCCCTTAGTAACAACGCCCATCTGTTCTTCCATAATATCTATAACCTTGTGCTTGCTGTCGGGGGCAAATTCCCCTGAACTTGCGTCCTCGTAGCCAAGAACATTTCTTGCAAATTCCATAACGGCAACCTGCATACCAAGACATATGCCTAAGTAGGGTATGTCATTTTTACGGGCATATTCCGCCGCCTTGATTTTACCCTCAACACCTCTCGGGCCAAAACCTCCGGGAACCAATATGCCGTCCACATCTCCCAGCAAGTCATCCACCGTGTACTTTGTAATAAGCTCTGTATCAACCCACTTAATATCCACAAATGCCTTGTTTTCATAACCTGCGTGGCGTAAAGCCTCCGCAACGGAAAGATAGGCGTCGTGTAGCTGAACATACTTACCGCAAATGGCAATCCTGACAGTTTCCTTTCTGGAGTCAATTCTCTCCAGCATCTCGTGCCATTCTTTCATATCTCCCGGCTTTGTTTCAATATTCAGCTCTCTGCAAACCACATTACAGAAGTTTGCCTTTTCAAGCATAAGAGGAGCCTTGTAAAGTACGGGAATTGTAATGTTTTCAATAACGCAGTCAGGCTGAACATTACAGAACATTGCAATTTTCTTAAAGATAGATTCTTCAAGGGGCTTGTCGCATCTAAGTACAATAATATCGGGATTAATACCCAATGCACGCAGCTCCTTTACAGAATGCTGTGTGGGCTTGCTCTTGTGTTCCTCACTGCCTGCAATATAGGGAACAAGGCAGACATGAATGAAAATACTGTTTTCACTTCCCACCTCAAGGCTTACCTGACGGATAGCCTCAAGAAAAGGCTGGGATTCAATATCCCCTACAGTGCCGCCGATTTCCGTAATGACAACATCTGCGTCTGTATTTTTTCCCACCTGATATATAAAGTGCTTAATTTCGTTGGTAATATGGGGGATAACCTGTACTGTGTCCCCGAGGTAGTCCCCTCTTCTTTCCTTTTCAATAACATTTGAATACACCTTGCCTGTGGTAAGGTTTGAAAACTTGTTAAGATTTTCGTCAATAAATCTTTCATAGTGTCCAAGGTCAAGGTCTGTTTCTGCGCCGTCCTCTGTTACATAAACCTCTCCGTGCTGGTAGGGGCTCATTGTACCCGGGTCAACATTTATATACGGGTCAAGTTTCTGCGCCGCAACCTTTAGGCCTCTGGACTTTAAAAGCCGTCCCAGGGACGCCGCCGTAATTCCCTTGCCAAGGCCGGAAACAACACCGCCGGTTACAAATATGTATTTTGTAGGAATCTTGCTCATTAATACTTCCTCCTGAATTTCCTTTTCCGAAAAAGCCAAGTGCCAGCCCTTTTGGGGCTGACATTTAAGCTGAATTTTAAATTTCTACCGTACCCTCAAATACAGTTTCCGCCTCGCCGGTCATATAAACTGTCTGGTCTGTGTACTTGATTACAAGGTCGCCGCCTTTCAGCTTTACTGTAATTTCTTCTCCCTTTTTGCAGAAACCGTTTTCACAGGCGGCTACTGCAACTGCACAGGCACCTGTACCGCAGGCCCAGGTTTCGCCGGAACCTCTCTCCCATACTCGCATTTTAAGGGTATGGTCATCAAGCACCTTTACAAATTCTGTATTAACTCTTTCAGGGAACAGCTTGTCGTTTTCAAATTTTGGTCCGATTTCCTCAATGTCAAGTTCCTCAACATCCCCATCCATAAATACTACACAATGGGGATTGCCCATAGATACGCAGGAAATTTTGTATTCCTTGCCGTCAATGGTGTAGGGCCGGTCTATAACCTTCTGTCCTTCCATGGCGACAGGAATTTCCTTTGGTTCAAGGATTGCCTTGCCCATATCAACCCTCAAAGACTTTACTTCTCCGTTCCTTGTATATGCCTTTAGGTGCTTTATACCGGAAAGGGTTTCAATGGTAATTTCATCTTTTTCCTTTATATCAATCATTCCGTGGTCATAGAGGAATTTGCCTACACAGCGAATGCCGTTGCCGCACATTTTACCCTCTGAACCGTCAAGGTTAAACATCCTCATCTTTGCGTCCGCCTTTTCACTTGGGCAAACAAGAATAATACCGTCGCCACCAATGCCAAAGTGTCTGTCGGAAAGCCTTACGGAAAGTGCCTCCGGGTTGTTAATCTTCTGGTCAAAGGTACTGCAATAGATGTAGTCGTTGCCAATGCCGTGCATTTTCGTAAACTTTAGTTTCATCTTTTCATCCCTCATATCATTAATATCAACAAGCTCTGTGCTTATCTGGCTGTACTTACTTTTAAGACAGTCTGCAAGTGCGTTGGCCGTATCAATAGATGTAAGGCAGGGAATATTTCTCTCAACAGTTTTTCTTCTGATTTTAACCGAATCTCTGTTGGGAATTCTTCCCTTTGCCGATGTGGAAATAACATACTGAATTTTTCCGCTTTCAATAAGGGTAAGGGTGTTGTCATTTTTATCCTCGTGGATTTTCTTTACGGAAACAGCGGGTACACCGTAGTTTCTAAGGTAGTTTGCAGTACCCTCTGTAGAATATATCTTAAATCCAAGGTCAGCGTATTTCTTTGCAACATCTCCGATTTCACATTTGTCGCTGTCCCTTACGGTTATAAATACGCCTCCCCCTCGTTTCATTTTGTAGCCTGCTGCAATAAGTCCCTTGTAAAGGGCCTCCTCAAGGGTGCTTGCAATACCCAAAACCTCGCCTGTGGACTTCATTTCCGGTCCCAGGTGGTTATCAACATTTATCAGCTTTTCAAAGGAGAATACAGGAACTTTAACAGCCACATAGGGGCTTTTTCTGTAAAGGCCCGTGCCATAACCCATATCCTTTAATTTTTCCCCGAACATTGCCCTTGTGGCAAGGTCAACCATAGGAACTCCTGTAACCTTGCTGATGTAGGGAATTGTTCTTGAAGAACGGGGGTTCACTTCAATAACATACAAATCTCCCTTATATATGAGATACTGTATGTTCACAAGTCCCTTTGTCTGTAGAGAAAGGGCAAGGTTTCTTGATGACTGAACAATAGTTTCCGTCATTTCATCTGAAATATTCCATGCAGGATAAACTGCGATGGAGTCGCCGGAGTGAACGCCGGCCCTTTCAATATGTTCCATAATTCCGGGAATAAGTATATCCTCGCCGTCGCATATTGCGTCAACTTCAATTTCCGTACCCATCATATATTTGTCAATAAGTACAGGGTTTTCAATATTCTGTGCAAGGATAATTGCCATATATTCCTTAACATCTGCCTCGTTAAAGGCGATAATCATATTTTGTCCCCCAAGGACATAGGAGGGTCTTAAAAGTACGGGATAGCCAACCCTGTCGGCAACCTCCAGAGCCTCCTCACAGTTCATAACCGTAAAGCCCTTTGGACGCTTAATGTGGTACTTTTCAAGTAGCTCGTCGAAACGCTCTCTGTCCTCTGCCATATCAATGGCGTCGGCAGATGTTCCCAAAATCTTAATGCCGTTGTCGGAAAGATACTTTGTCAGCTTAATAGCAGTCTGACCCCCAAAGGCAACCACTGCACCTATTGGTTTTTCCGTTTTGATAATTCCCATTACATCTTCATTGGTAAGGGGTTCAAAATAAAGCCTGTCGGCTGTGTCAAAGTCTGTGGAAACAGTTTCCGGATTGTTGTTTACAATGACAACATCAAATCCGGCCTTTTTCAGCGACCATACGCAGTGAACAGAAGAATAGTCAAACTCAATTCCCTGACCGATTCTTATAGGACCTGAGCCGAAAACAATTACTGTATCCTTGCCGGAGGCCTTGTTTTTAATAAACTCTTCAGCCTCATTTTCTTCGTCAAATGTACTGTAGAAGTATGGTGTTTCTGCGTCAAATTCTGCGGCGCAGGTGTCAACCATTTTGTATACAGGGGTTGCGCTGTATTTACATTTTTCTCCTGTAAAAGCCTCAATAGTTCTGTCCAGGAAACCAAGCTCCTTAGCCCTTTTGTATGCTGCCTCGTCAATGTTTCCCTGTTTAAGTATATTCTCCATATCCGAAAGAAGAATAAGTTTATTTAAAAACCATTCGTCAACCATTGTAATCTCGTGTATTTTCTCTACGGATACTCCTCTTTTGAGAGCCTCAAAAATACAGAAAATTCTAAGGTCATCGCATACGGAAAGTCTGTCAACAATATTCTCATCGCTCATTTCAGCGAACATTTTGTGGTCAAGTGTATCCTGGGAAATTTCCGCACCCCGTACAGACTTCATAATTGCCTGTTCAAAGGTAGGAGCAATAGCCATAACCTCCCCTGTAGCCTTCATCTGTGTACCTAAAGTTCTCTTGGCATAGACAAATTTATCAAAGGGCCATTTGGGGAATTTTACAACCACATAGTCAAGTGCCGGCTCAAAACAGGCATAGGTTGAACCTGTAACGGCATTCTTTATTTCGCCCAATGTGTAGCCGATTGCAATTTTTGCAGCAACCTTGGCAATAGGATAACCTGTAGCCTTTGAAGCAAGGGCTGAAGAACGGGAAACCCTTGGGTTTACCTCAATAACAGCATATTCAAAGCTCTCCGGATTAAGGGCAAACTGACAGTTACAACCGCCCTCAACACCCAGAGCCTGAATAATATTAAGAGAGGCTGAACGGAGCATTTGATATTCTTTATCCGCCAGAGTCACAGCAGGAGCAATAACGATTGAGTCCCCTGTATGAACCCCTACAGGGTCAAAGTTTTCCATTGAGCAGACTGTTATTACATTTCCGTCGGCGTCACGGATAACCTCAAACTCAATCTCTTTCCAGCCTGCAATACACTTTTCAACAAGAACCTGGGTAATAGGTGATAGCTCAAGGCCGTTTGAGGTGATTTCACGAAGTTCCTCCTCGTTATTAACAATACCTCCCCCTGTACCTCCAAGGGTAAAGGCAGGTCTGATAATTACGGGATAGCCGATTTCCTCTGCAAACTCAACTGCCGAATTTACATCATTGACAACAAGAGAGGGAATAACAGGTTGTCCGATAGACTCCATTGTGTCCTTGAACATCTGCCTGTCCTCTGCCTTGTCTATGGTTTCAGGGTTTGCTCCAAGGAGCTGAACCCCCTGTTTATCCAAAAAGCCCTCCTTTGCAAGCTGCATAGAAAGGGTAAGTCCTGTCTGACCGCCAAGGGTGGAGATAAGACCGTCAGGCTTTTCCTTTTCAATAATTCTCTTTACCACCGGAAGTGTAAGAGGTTCAATATATACTTTATCAGCCATGGCATTGTCCGTCATAATTGTGGCAGGGTTGGAGTTTACAAGAACAACCTCAAGGCCCTCCTCTTTAAGGGCTCGGCAAGCCTGTGTACCTGCGTAGTCAAACTCCGCCGCCTGACCGATAACAATGGGGCCGGAGCCGATAACCATAACTTTTTTTAAATTAGGCTTAATTGGCATCTATATGCATCCTTTCGCTTTATATTAAAGGGATATAACTTTGTATATCTGCTGTTATTTATCAACATTCATCATTTCTATAAATCTGTCAAAGAGGAACGCCGTATCCTGAGGGCCGCCGCAGGCCTCCGGGTGAAACTGTACTGAAAATGCAGGCATATCAAGATATGTTACGCCCTCGCAGGTTCCGTCGTTGCCGTTTATAAAGCTGACCTTTGCATTTTGGGGCAGGCTGTCGTTTACAACCGCATAGCCGTGGTTCTGGCTTGTAATGTAAATTCTTCCCGTTTCAAGGTCCTTTGCAGGCTGGTTGGCACCTCTGTGGCCGTAGTGAAGTTTTTCTGTTTTTGCACCCTGGGAAAGTGCAAGGAGCTGGTGTCCAAGACAAATTCCAAATGTGGGTATCTTCATTTGAGCCAGCTTTTTAAGCTCCTCAATAACTTCCACATTTTCCGTTGGGTCGCCGGGGCCGTTGCTTAGCATAACTCCGTCTGCATTCATAGCCTTTATTTCCTCTGCTGTGGTAAAGGACGGAACAACCGTTACATCACAGCCTCTCTTTACAAGCTCCCGACGGATATTTGCCTTTGCCCCAAAGTCCATAAGCACAACCTTTTTCTTATGACTTTCGCTTTCAAAAAATTCCGCTTTATCAAGGGTTGTACTTGCAACCGCCTCTTTTACCCTGTAGGACTTAATTTCCTGTAAATCCCTTTCAAGGTTTTCCAAGCTGTAGGTAAGCTTGCAGTTCATAACTCCGTACTCACGGACAATTCTTGTAAGACTTCTTGTGTCTATATCGTAAAGTCCGGGAATGTCGTTGTCTTTTAAAAAGGTGTCAAGTACGCCCTCGCAACGAAAATTGGAAGGTTCCTGACACCTGTTTCTAACAATATAAGCTCTCAGAGCCGGCTTCTTACTTTCAAAATCAGAGGGAATAACCCCGTAATTGCCGATTAAAGGGAATGTCTGAATAACCACCTGACCGTAATAACTTGGGTCGGTGAGTGTTTCAAGATAGCCTGTCATTGCCGTTGTAAAAACAAGTTCTCCTGTTGTTTCCTTCTTAGCTCCAAAGGATTTCCCCTCAAAAACCTTTCCGTTTTCAAGGATTAAATAAGCCCTTGACTCCATAAATTTACATTCCTTTCAGATATTAGTTTTCATAGGTTCTCAAAACATTGATGGCAACCTCGTACTTGCTTTTACGCAAATCCATTGCCTGTTTCTCCAGGTAGTGGTGAGCCTGACCTTCTGACATTCGCAGGTTCTTCATAAGCACAACCTTTGCACGGTTTACAATCTTCATTGTTTCCACCTGTGACCTTAGCTTATTGTTTTCCTTAACTACCCGTCTTATCCTCTTTTTAAAACATTCCGAGAATAAAAGATAGTGATGAAAAAGATGACGGCTTATAGGCTTGCCGATAACCATAATTCCCTGGGAAGTAAGGATATGGGCAACCTCTGCGGACTTTTCCGCCCGAACAATTACCATAATGCTTGCAATGGTACTTTTACTGCACTGTACTGCAAGGTCAAGACCGCTCTCTTCCTTTAAGGGGGCGTTAATAAGTATTAGTTCAACATCTTCGTCCCCGCTGATAATCCGGCACACCTGGTCTGAGGTTTCTGCAAAATCAATATGGTCAAAACCCTCTGTACTAAGCAGTTCCTTTAATGCCTCTTTATTTGTAGCTTTTGAAACAATAACCGCCTTTTTCACACAAATCACTCACTATATTTTATACTATATTATGTTAGAAGATATTGCATATAAGAATTATAACAAAATTTTTCTTCTTAATAAAGACCTAAAGGGACAAAAAGTCGGGAAAACCCATAAATTTTTCCGCTGGAAATCCCGCCCCGTCTTTAAAGGCATATCCCCTTAAACTTTCAATGCACCTTATGAATAAAATTACACCCAAAAGTATATATATGAATAGAAAAGGTGCCTGAATACTTTAATATTATATATTTAAAGTCCGGATTAAGTCAAGACGGAGAAAAGGGTTTTTGCAATAATTTCTACATCTTCTTTCTTATTTGTGCAATTTCCATAGGTTTATTCTTAATTTCATTGTTGTTTTTGCAAGTTACACTGAAATTCCTGCAAAAACGTGATTTCTTTTGAAAAAACTCTTGACTTACTCCCTCTTTGAGCATATAATGTGGGTAACGACACAGCAATGGCGCTGCAGAGTAATCTGCTGCGCCATTTTTTGCTTATAGTCAATTTTTACCGGGATAGGAGATTTTAACAATGGTAAACATTCCAGAACTATTTGGCAGTAATGTATTTAACGACGCTACAATGAGGGAAAGACTTCCTAAGGCTACATACAAGGCTCTCAAAAGGACAATCGACCTTGGCGAACCCCTTGATATTTCAGTTGCAAATGTTGTGGCAAACGCAATGAAAGACTGGGCTGTAGAAAAGGGTTGTACCCACTATACCCACTGGTTCCAGCCAATGACAGGTATTACGGCTGAAAAGCACGACAGTTTTATTAATCCTGAGGGCAACGACTCCGTTATTATGGATTTCGGCGGTAAGGAACTTGTTAAAGGTGAGCCGGACGCTTCCTCCTTCCCAAGCGGCGGTATTCGTGCAACATTTGAGGCAAGAGGTTATACAGCATGGGACCCTACTTCCCCTGCTTTCATTAGAGATACTACTTTATATATTCCCACAGCTTTCTGTTCATATACAGGAGAGGCTCTTGACAAGAAGACTCCTCTTCTCCGTTCTATGGAGGTTCTTTCAAAGGCCGCCTGCCGAACACTTAAACTCTTCGGCAAAGATGTGCGGAAAGTAAATTCAACAGTTGGTCCTGAACAGGAGTACTTCCTTGTTGACAAAAAGTATTACGACCAGAGAAAGGACCTTATTTTTACAGGCAGAACACTTTTCGGTGCGGCAGCCCCTAAGGGACAGGAGCTTGACGACCACTACTTCGGTTCACTTAAAACAAGGGTTAAAGAATTTATGGCAGACCTTGATGTTGAGCTTTGGAAGTTGGGTATTACATCAAAGACCAGACATAACGAAGTTGCCCCTGCACAGCACGAGGTTGCCCCGATTTTTGCAACAACAAATGTTGCTACAGACCACAACCAGCTTGTAATGGAAACTCTTAAAAAGACGGCTGAAAAGCACGGTATGGTTTGTCTGCTTCACGAAAAGCCCTTTGCCGGCGTAAACGGTTCAGGTAAACACAACAACTGGTCTTTAAGCACAAGCGACGGTGAAAATCTTATTAGTCCGGGCAAAGACCCTGCCAACAACACCCAGTTCCTGTTTATCTTAGCGGCTATTATGAAAGGCGTTGACGAATTTGCAGACCTCCTTAGAATTTCAGTAGCCTCTGCCGGCAACGACCACCGACTTGGAGCAAACGAGGCTCCTCCCGCCATTGTATCAATGTTCCTTGGCGATGAACTGGAGGCTGTTGTTGAGTCCATTGTCAACAAGACAGATTACGAGGCTCCCGGCAAGGTTCCAATGCACCTTGGCGTAGATGTTCTTCCGGAATTTAAGAAAGATACCACAGACAGAAACAGAACTTCACCCTTTGCCTTTACAGGTAACAGGTTTGAATTCAGAATGTTGGGTTCAGCAGTCAATATTGCCTGTCCTAACATTATGATTAACACAATTATGGCAGAAGAGCTTAACCAGTTCTGCGATGAGGTTGAAGCAGCCGAGGATAAGGAAGTAGCCATTAAGAGGCTTATCAGAAGAACCTTTAAGGAACACAAAAGGGTTGTATTCAACGGCGACGGTTACTCATCAGAATGGCCTGTTGAGGCTGAAAAGAGAGGACTCAGCAACTACAGAACACTTCCTGAGGCTGTAGCCCACTTTGACGACCAGAAGAACATTGACCTCTTTGTTAAGAATAATGTTCACGACGAAATTGAAATCAAGGCTCGTAAGGAAATTCTCCTTGAGGAATATGCTAAGGAAATCAACATTGAGGCTCTTACAATGCTTGAAATGGCAAAGCAGGATATTCTTCCGGCAGTTTCCCGTTTTGTAAAGGAGCTTACCGACACAGTGCTTGCCAAAAAGCAGCTCTCCGACGCAATCCCAACCTCTGTAGAAACAGACCTTATTATGACTCTTTCCAACAATCTTGTTTCCTTTGCAGATAAGATTGAAAAGCTGGAGGAGGCAGTTGTTAAGGGCAGTGCCATTGAGTCTGCACAGGAAAAGGCCAACTTCTACCATGACACGGTATTTGCCACTATGAACGAGCTTCGTGCAGTCAGCGACGCTATGGAAACAGTTACATCTTCAGAATACTGGCCATATCCCACATACGACCAGCTCCTGTTTGGTGTTTAATAAAAATTTTAATCTGACTCAAAGACGAGCCGGCTTTCTGTATCAGTGCAGAAAGCCGGCTCTAGTTACTTAGTTAACAGGTAATCAGTTCCTCCTAAAGAACTGTTACTTTGTTTTATACCTATACTCTTTTAGCAGGCTGTACCGTTGGGTACAGCCTAAGGACTGTTCTTTTGAACAGTCCTATTTTTTATCCTCCATACTGTGGTACATCTGGTCCACCTTAATCATAATTGCATTCTCCACTCTTTTTCTGTGTAGCTCACAGCTCATATCACAGGTGCCTGTAATTTTGCCTGTTCTGTGGTAGGCGTTTGCGGAACAGCCGCCGGAACAGTACAGCCTTGCAAAGCAATCCTTGCAGGCCTCTCTGGAATATACATTACACAGTTTAAATTCCTTTACAAGCTCCTTGTTCTTTACGCCGTCAAAGACATTTCCCAAAAGGAATTTTTCGTCCCCCACAAACTGGTGGCAGGGGTAAAGGTCGCCCCAAGGCGTAACCGCCATATAGTCCGTACCCACACCGCAGCCTGAAATTCTCTTGTAGATACAGGGGCCTGCCTCAAGGTCAATCATATAGTGAAAGAAAGTAAAGCCCTTGCCGCTACGGTTTCTTTTGCACATTTCCCTTGCAAGCAAATCGTACTGTTCTTTAAGAACAGGAATATCGCTGTCCCTGAGGGCATAATCCATATTGGGGTCTGCCACAACAGGCTCCATAGCAAGCTGTTGAAACCCAAGGTCAGCCATATGTAGAATATCCTTTGAAAAATCCGTGTTGTAGTGGGTGTATGTGCCACGAATATAGTAGCCCTGCTGATTTCTCTTTTCCGCCATTTTCTGAAATTTCGGAACAATCAGGTCGTAGCACCCCTTGTTGTTTCGGGACACCCTCATTCTGTCGTTAGTTTCCTTTCTGCCATCTAAGGAAAGAACCACATTGTAACATTCCCTGTTTGCCCAGTCCATAACCTCATCATCAAGGAGAACACCGTTTGTGGTAAGGGTAAAACGGAAATTTTTGCCCTTATCCTTTTCAATGCTCCGTGCATAGGCAACAATCTGTTTTACTACTTCAAAATTCATAAGAGGTTCTCCCCCGAAGAAGTCTACCTCTAAATTTTTTCTTGAACCGCTTTGTTCGATGAGAAAATCAATGGCCCTTTTTCCCACCTCAAAGGTCATTAAAGACCTGTCGCCGCAGTATTCTCCCTCTCCCGCAAAACAGTACTTACAAGCAAGATTGCAGTCGTGGGCAATATGCAAACACATAGCCTTAAGGTTTGTGGGGCGAGCCTGAATATCAATTTCCAAATCCCTGAATGTATCCTCTGAAAACAGCTTGCCCTGTTTTTTCAACTCCTCAATATCCGCAAAAACATCTTCAATGTCGGAAACGGTGATTTCCGGATACTTTGAGGATAACTCAAAAATAATTTCCTCTTTGCTCCTTGTTTCGTATTTATCAATAACTTCAAACGCCACATCGTCCACAGCGTGAACACTTCCCGAATTGCTGTCCAGAACAATGTTGTAGCCGTTATTCTTGTAACAGTGTACCATATACCCCTCCGTAAAAATCCCTGCAACAAAAATCGCCATAGGAAACCCTACGGCGACCTTAGGAATTTGTAAATTATTTCTCTGCCTTTAGCTGTTCGCACTGCTGGTTGGCAATACCGCAGGAAGTCTTACATGCGGACTGGCAGGATGTCTGACATTCGCCGCAACCGCCCTTTTTAACAGATTCTGTAAGATTTCTTGTATTCACAGTAATAATTCTTTTCATAGGAATTTACCCCCTTATATTATTAAGATTATTTTATCCTATTTTTCTTTATGTGTCAATAGGACTTGAACAGATATTGGAAGATTACCCTCCTCACTTATAACATTGACTTTGTTTTTTACCATTCTCATAATTTCACAAACTATGTCTTTCGTCATCACCTCTCCCGGAGCCACAATGGGACTTCCCGGCGGATAGGCATATATATACCGGGCGGAAACCCTGCCAATGCTGTTTTCAAGGGGCAGGCTTTCCCTTTCCATATCCTCTGTTTCCCAAATATTATATTTTATTTGTGGCTTTATATGGCAGACAGGACTTTGTGTTTCTTCGTTTTTTTCAAGTCCTCCGTCAATTTCAAAAAGTGCGTCTGTCAGCCTTATAAAACCCTCTCTGCTGTCATTAATACTGGTGAGGGCAAGGGCGTAATTTATGTTTGACATCTCAACTTCAATAAGATATTTCTCCCTAAGTAATGACTGCAAAACAGTGCCGGAAATATTTGTACCTGCGGTGGAAATTACAATTTTCCCCTTATCAAAGCCAAACACTCCACCACCTCTGAAAACTGAAAGATTTTCAAGGTCCTCGCTTTTTCTGTAAAAATCCTCTAACAGACCTGTGTACTCTGAAAACATCCTGTTGCCGTTTTCCATTATGTCGCATATACATCTGTCCACCGACGCCATCATTATGTAGTTTGGAGAGGAGGTCTGGAAGTACCCCAGCCTTTTCCCCACAAGGTTTTTTTCCACCCTGTCAGAACAGATGTGGAGCAGCCCTGTGCCTGTAAGGGAAGTAAGAGTTTTGTGAGTACTGTGTATAACAATATCCGCCCCGCACTCCACTGCGGAAACAGGAAAATAGGGACTGAACCTAAGGTGACTGCCGTGGGCCTCGTCCACAATAAGTATAACACCGTATTTGCGGCAAACCTGTGCAATTCCCTTTATATCGCTTACTATTCCCTCATAGGTGGGGGAAGTTATAACGCAGGCTTTTATATTGTTATTCTTTAATTCTCTTTCAACACTTAGGGGACTGATTTCCCCCTCCATACCGCAAATAACCTTTGGCATAACATAGTGGGGCACTAAATTCCATATATCCACTGCGTTGTAAACGGACTTGTGGCAGTTCCTTGCAACAAGGATATGGTCCCCCTTTTTTGTAACAGCGGTAATGGCGGCAAGAATACCTGCGGTACTTCCGTTTACAAGAATATAACTTTCCTTAGTGCCGTAAAGGTTTTTTATTCTCTCCAGACTTTCCTTTATAATGCCCTGTGGGTAATATAGATTATCAAGACCCTCCACCTCTGTAAAATCATTACGGTAACCGTCCTTTCTCTTATTGCCCGGCATATGAAAGGGATATATATTCTTTTTTAAATAATCTTCAAAGTATTCAAACATTTTCATAATTAGATTATAAAATTCCCATTTCAACTTGTCAACACAAAAGGATACTGTTAAAATAGTAGGAGCAAAGGTGATAATATGAAAATATATATTGACGGCGACGGCTGTCCTGTGGTTAATATTACAGTTAAGGTGGCAAAGGAATATAATATTCCCTGTACCATAGTTACAGACACCTCCCATATTTTTAATTTAGAATACGCAGATACAATAACTGTTGAAAAGGGTGCGGACTCCGCCGACCTTAAAATTGCAAATCTTGTTAAAAAGGGGGATATTGTTGTGACCCAGGACTATGGACTTGGAGCCCTTTGCCTGGGAAAGGGAGCAACACCCATAAACCAAAACGGACTTGTATACACAAACCACAATATAGATACCCTGCTTATGACCCGTTATATAGGAAAAAAGGAGAGAATGGCAGGTAATCATCTTAAAGGCCCTAAAAAGAGAAATAAGGGACAGGACATTACCTTTGAAAAGTCCCTTAGAAAACTTATAGAAACTGTTTAAAGGAATATTTTTCAAATTTTCTATTGCAGACACAGGAATAAAAACATATAATAGTGGTAATGGCAGTTTGACAACAGGAAAGAAGGTGACTACCTATGATATACAGTAATGTTTTGGAGGCTATCGGCCACACTCCCATAGTAAGGCTTAACCGTATGAACAAGCCGGGAAATGCAGAAATACTGCTGAAATTTGAGGGTCTTAATGTTGGCGGTTCAATTAAAACAAGAACAGCCTTTAATATGATACAACAGGCAGAAAAAGAGGGAAAAATCAAAAGTGACACAATTATTGTTGAACCCACCAGCGGAAACCAGGGCATAGGTCTTGCACTGGTAGGGGCTGTAAAGGGATATAAAACAATTATTATTATGCCGGACTCCGTCAGCGAAGAAAGGAGAAAGCTGGTTGCCCACTACGGCGCAGAAGTAAGGCTTATCCACGACGCAGGGGACATAGGGGAATGTATTGATAAGTGTTTAAAGACAGCCCTTAAAATGCAGGAGGAGAACCCAAAGGTTTTTGTACCCCAGCAGTTTGCTAACATCAACAATATTAACGCCCATAAAAACCACACAGCCCTTGAGATTATGGAGCAGGTTGCCTCCCCTATTCACGGCTTTTGTTCGGGAATTGGCACAGGAGGTACAATCACAGGTATTGGAGAAGTTCTAAAAGCGCAGTATCCTGACATTGAAATTTGGGCGGTTGAACCTAAAAATGCAGCTATCCTTGCAGGGGGTACAATCGGCACACATCTGCAAATGGGCATTGGGGACGGAATTATTCCCGATATACTTAATCAGAATATTTACGACAATATCTACATTGTCTCCGATGAAGAAGCAATAAGCACCGCCAAGGACCTTGCACGCAAAGAGGGAATTATGTGCGGAATTTCCAGCGGTACGAATGTTGCCGCCGCACTAAAGCTGGCAGAAAAGCTGGGAGAGGGAAAAACCGTTGTAACTGTACTTCCCGATACAGCGGAAAGGTACTTTTCAACTCCCCTTTTTGAGGGTGACTGTCATAATATTAAAACATCAGAGTAAACAAAATGGCTGACACAAAATGTCAGCCATTTTTTTATCTTACAACTACAGTGTATCCTACATATGAATTTTTAAAGATTTTAGCAACCTTATCCAAAGGGGTATTTACACAGCCGTGGGAACCGTTGCCCTTGTATGTAGTTCCGCCGTATTCCCATGAGCCTCTCCATGTAGAATCGTGAATACCGCATCCGTCGGAAGTAAACTGCATCCAGTAGGAAACATTAACATCCCATGTATCCCCCACAAGCCTTGAGGGGGAATCGTGGCTCATCATTGAGAATATACCCTTAGGCGTGTTGTGGACTCCGTCGTCATTACCTGTAACAACATCTGTTTCGGTAATCAGCTTGCCTTTTTTATACATCCACATATGCTGGGTCTTTGTATCCACCTCAACATAACTGTTTCCAACTGCTCTTCCAAAAATTTTATTTGAAACCTTTTGGCTTTTTATATTATATTTCGTAGATGTAAAGGTGGTTTTTCCTGCAACTTTGCAGGGAACAACCTTAAAGTAATATATTGTACCCTTTTTAAGTCCTTTTGTTTCATAGCTTGTTAAAGATGTTGTGGTGAGTTTTTTATATTTTCCCTTTTTATTTTTGGAATAGTAAACCTTGTATTCATTTGCCGCCTTGTTTTTCTTCCAGCTCAGAGTAACCCTGTAGAGCTTTGAGGACGCACTTATCTTAACAGCGTCAAGTCCTACTGTTGTAAATACTCTTGATGTACTTAAACCGGACTTAAATGTTCCGATACCGGAATATGTTCTGTATGCCTTAACCCTGTAGTAATAGAGCTTGCCTGCCTTTACAGCCTTGTCGGTAAACCTGGTTTTGGAGTTACCCTTAATTTTCTTATATTCAACATACTTGCCCTTACTTGACGAACTTGCACGGTATACAATATATCCCGTTGCCTTTTTCACCTTGTTCCACTGTACTGAAATATTCTTTCTTGCACTTTTCAGCTTAATTTTTTTAACATCAAGGGTGTTGGTGGCAGTACGCAGGGTAGACAGTTTTCCGTAATAGTTTCTGCCCTTCTTTTTTATAAATGCCCTTACGCCGTACTGGTACTGTGTGGTTGGAGAAAGTTTCTTAAAGGTGATACTTGTTTTTTTAACAGTTTTGTACCTTTCAAGACTTTTCTGTTTATCTGCATTTCTCCTGTAAATATAGTACCCCGAAGCACCTTTAACAGCTTTCCACTTAATTGTAATACTTGTAAGTCCGGAAGAACTTTTTTTAAGTCCCTTTACATCGCCTACCTTTACAGTCTGAGGCCCTGTAGTCGGGGGAACATCTAAAGTAGGTGTTGGCTGGGTAGAACTTTCACTTACAGACTGTGGGGTGCTTTCCGTTTCAGAAGTTTCACTTCCCCTATATGTATCGTCAGCATATACGCTGATACTTACAGAAAATACAACGCTCAAAACCAGAACTATTGCCATAATAATGCTGATAGTCTTAATCTGCTTTTTCTTCATAAGGGTTTCCTCTCTATACTTTTTTCACATAATAGTTTACACCTTTTTTTTGTAAAAATAAAGTGTTTTTTTAATCTTTCTTATTTATTTTTATTTGTTGTGTGTTATAATAAAAACAGCATTGTGAAACGAGAATTATTATGAAAAAGGAACTAAAATTATTCAGCCTTACCTGGCCTATATTCATAGAAACCGCCCTTTTTATGCTTTTGGGCTTTATAGATGTTTTTGTACTTAGCAAATACGACGACCTGGCGGCGTCCTCTGTCAATACTGCCAATCAGGCAATCTCCATAGTCACCATAGTGTTCACCGTTATTTCAGGTGCAGGCGCTGTACTTATATCCCAGTACTTAGGGGCAGGTAACAAAACAGGCGCTTCAAAAATAGCCGCCCTTTCCCTTACCTTTAACCTTATTTTCGGTGTGGCCATATCGGCGCTCCTTATTATTTTTAACAGACCCTTTCTCGCCTTTATCGGCGCAAAGGGAGAAATTCTTAACTACGCCTCACAGTATCTCTCTGTGGTGGGCGGCACCATTTTTCTGCAGGCGCTTTTAAGTGCCGTAACCACAATTATCCGCAACCACGGTATGACCCAGATTTCCATGTATGTTACTGTGGGTATGAATATAATAAATACGGGCCTTGACATAATTTTTGTGCTGGGACTTTTGGGTATGCCCAAAATGGGTGTTATGGGGGTAGCTGTTGCCACCACCTTCAGCAGGGTAATCGGATTGGCAGTCCTTACTTTAGTCCTGTTTAAAAGTATAGAAAAGCCCTCAATTTTTAAACTGTTAAAACCCTTTCCAAAAGATGATGTTAAAAGTATTTTAAAGATAGGCATACCCTCCGCTCTTGAGAGCTTTCTCTACAACCTTTCCCAGCTTGTTATTACCTCCATAGTACTAAAATGCCTGACAGATATTGACCTGATAACAAAAACCTATGTGCAGAACATAACAATGTTTTTCTATATATTCTCTGTTTCAATAGGACAGGCAGGACAAATACTTATAGGTCATCTGGTAGGTGGAAATCACCTTGACAAGGCGAAGAAAAAGGGATTTCTCGCCTACAGAAACGCCCTTATTATAACAATGATAGTTTCGGCAATAGGAATAGTTTTCAGAAATCAGCTTATGGGAATATTCACCCAAAACGAAATTATTATTTCCCTTGGGGCAAACATACTTATAATGAACATCTTTCTTGAACTGGGCAGGACAACCAACCTTGTTTTAATAGCCTGCCTTAGAGGAGCGGGAGATGTTTTCTACCCCACAGGCTGTGCCATTTTTTCCATGTGGACAATCAGCGTGCTTGGTTCATATATTATGGCTGTAGTGCTGGATATGGGCATATACGGACTGTGGATTGCCTTTGCCGCAGACGAGATTTTCAGAGGAGTTATGATGATAATCCGTTGGTGGGGAAACAGGTGGAAAACAAAGGGAATTGCCGTGTCGGCATAAAGAAAGGCCTGTGAGAAAAATTTTCTCACAGGCTTTTTTAGGGGATTAAAGAAGTCCTCGTTTTCTAAGGATTTTCTTCTCAATTACAGAGAATATACATTTGTCAATCAGTATGCCGATTAACACAATAATTATCATTACCATCATAACCTGGTCAATATCCGCAAGGTCACGGCCCATAATAAGGGTTTGTCCAAGGCCTATAGAGGTTGTCATAACCTCGCCTGCCATAAGGGCACGCCAGGCAAATGACCAGCCCTGTTTAAGTCCTGTTACCAGTTCGGGCAAGGCGGCAGGAAAAACAACATGTAGGTACATCTGCTTTTTTGTAGCTCCCATAGTGAGAGCCGCCTTTGTATATATGGGCTGAATATTCCTTATGGCGTTGTCAACGGAAATTGAAATACTGAAAGCCGAACCCATTACCACAACAAACAGTATTGCCTGGGTGGAAAGTCCGAACCACAGTATGGAAAAGGGAACCCAGCAAACGCTTGGCAGGGTCTGTATACCCAGTATAAGGGGTTTTAGATTTTTATTAAGGTATTTAAAGTGGCTGATTAAAAGTCCCACAACAATACCGATTAATACGGCTATTAAAAAGCCTGCAATTCCCCTTAAAAGGGAATTTCCCACAGACTGGAAAATTGAGCCGTCACTGCAAAATTCTATAAACCTCTTTCCCACGCCCAAAGGGGAGGGAACCGAATAGGGCTTGTAGAGGTGGAGCCAGTCGACTCCCACCATATAAAAGCCCTGCCACACCAAAATAAGAATTACAAGAAAAATTATTATACTCATAGCTATCTGTCCCCTCTGACCTTATCAAGGATAAGATGTCTTAATTCAACAAACTCGGGAGAGTACACATGACGCGGTCTTTCCAGATTAATTTTAACTATATCCGCAACAGAGCCGGTATCCGGTGACAGCACCACTACCCTGTCTGCAAGGTAAACCGATTCCTCAACACTATGGGTTATAAAGAGGATTGTCTTGTGGGTTTCCAGCCAAATCCTCTGCAATTCCTCCCTAAGCTGGTTTGAGGTCTGTTTATCAAGGGCGGAAAAAGGCTCGTCCATAAGGAGAACCTTTGAGTCCATTGTAAGGGCTCTTGCCAAAGCTGTACGCTGTCTCATACCGCCTGAAATCTGGTGTATGGGATAATCTTTATAATCCTTAAGACCCACCATATCAAGATAGTAGTTTGCCTTTTTCTCCTGCTCCTCCTTGGGGGCGCCTGCCAGCTTTAAGGGAAACTTTACATTTTCCATTACATTGAGCCACGGGTACAATCCATGCTCCTGGAACATTACTGTTCTGTCTGCCCCGGGCTTCGTTACCTTTTCGCCGTCAACTATGACCTCTCCTGTTGTGGGAGTTTCCAGTCCTGCCACAAGGTTCAGCAGAGTTGTTTTTCCACAGCCCGACGCACCTACAATACAAACAAACTCTCCTGTTTCAATTTCCAGGCTTATATTGTTCAGTGTGGACTGTTCGCTGTTATCAAATCGCTTGCTTAAATTACTGATTAATACTGACATACAGACACCTTCCTACTGCTTGGCGTATAAGTCTTCCTCTTTTGGAATGTCCCTAATAAAGCCCTGCTCCTTGCTGATTTTTGCAAAGTCTGTAATGGACTCCTTATTAATTTCGGTACTTACGCCGATTCTTGAAAATGCCTCTTTAATAATTTTATCGCTAAGGGCTTTTCCTGTTTCTTCCTTTAGCTCCTTGTTAATTGTCTGGAGGGATTTGTTTGTATCTTTATTAATGTTTTCGGTTGCCTGGTTGTGAACTTCAAGGAATTTTTCCACTAAATCCGGGTTGCTTTCCATAAATTCTTTTCTTACTACTACAACGGCAACATCATACTTGCCCTGTAAATACACCTGGTCATAGTCCAGTACCATTTCAGCACCCTGTTCAAGAAGTGTTGCGCCCCAAGGCTCGGGAACAAGGGCCGCGTCTACATCTCCACGCTCCATTGTGTTTGCAACATCTGCGTTTGCAACTGCGCTTACGGTAACATTTCCTCCGTCAGTTGTAGGTTTAAGGCCGTTCTTTGTAAGCAGGTCAAGAAGGCATAAGTGCTGGGTGTTGCCAATCTGGGGTATTGCAACGGTCTTTCCTGCCAAATCCTTTACACTCTTAATATCCGAGCCGCTTCTCTTTACAAGCACAGCACCGCCCTGGGTTGCGCTGGAAAGAATGAGAACATCTCCGTAGGACTTGGAGTTAGCTGTAATTGCGGGAACAGGACCGATATATCCAATATCAATATCTCCTGCAAAAAGAGCCTCCTGCTCCGCGGGGCCTGCGTTAAAGGCAGTCCACTTTACATTTATATCTTTTCCCACACTTTTTTCAAGAGTACCCTCTGCCTTTGTAAGCAGCGCCTGAGCGTGGGTAATGTTATTAAAATATCCAATGTGAATTTCGTTTGATTTTTCTCCGCCCCCTGCACATGCAGTAATGCTGAACATCATAAATAGGGCTAAAACAATGGCCAATAATTTTTTCATAATTTCCTCTCCTCAAAAAAATATCCATCTTTTTTTATTATAAAAGAAATATTCTTTTAAATAAATACCTATTTTTGAAAACGATTTCACTTGATTTCAAAGGAATTTTCTGATATTGTTGGATTATACAGCAGGAAAATGATAGAAAATTGTGAAAACGATTTCAGAAAAGAGTGATAGTATGTCCTTAAAGAAAATAGCGGAACTGACAGGGGCCTCTGTTGCAACGGTTTCCCGTGTTTTAAACAATCCCGACTATGTATGCAACGATTCTCTCCTTGCAGAGAAAATTTGGGATACTGCAAAAAAGCTCAATTACACCCCCAACACCTTTGCAAGAAATCTCAGAAAGGGAAAAACCACTGAACAAACACCTTTTGTTGTTGATGTTTTTATTACCAGGTTTGACTCTGTTGAAGAGGACCTTTTTTTCAGCCAGGTTTTCAGAAACATTAAGGAAGAGCTTTTGATTAACGGCTGTTTACTTGGCAGTATTCTTAATTCTACGGACATTATGGAATTGACGGAAAAGGGAAAGGATATGACCCATATACCCTATAAATCCTCCAAAAGTATTGCAGAAGAAAAGACAGGCAACAGCACTGCATATATTAAAACCAAAGAAAACACAGGCCTTATCATTCTTGGGAAATGCCCTGCCCGGCTTATACCCGTACTTAAAAAAAGATATGTTTCCGTTGCAGGGGTTGACAGAAATCCAACGGACTACATGTATGACGAGGTGGTGTGCAACGGCGCAACTGCGGCAGAAAAGGCAATAGAATACCTTATATCCCTGGGGCATACAAACATAGCCTACATAGGGGACTGCAACTATGAGTCCCGATACATAGGATATTACCAAACCCTTATGAGCCACAAAATCCCCCTTAACCACGACAATATTTATCCAACACTCCAGACCACAGAGGCAGGCTTTAAGACAATGAACAAAATCATTTCCTCTGAAAACCGCCCCACAGCCATATTCTGCGCCAATGACTGCACGGCATTAGGAGTGCTAAAAGCTCTGAAAATCAATAAAAAGCGGGGATATATACCCTCTGTAATTTCCATTGATAATATTTATGAGGCACAGTCCACTTCCCCTATGCTTACCACCATAGATATTCCCAAAAGAGAAATGGCCCACATGGCGTTAAATCTTCTTATGGACAGAAAAGAGGGACTGCACAGGGAAAATGTTCGTATAGAACTGCCCTGCAAATTAATTATAAGGGAGAGCTGTAATTATATTTAAACCTTAGTGACTTTGGGAAATAATCTGCCTTATGGTTTCCTCCGCCTCTTTTACTTCACCTAAAAATTCCTTTGAGGATACCCTTAAAGCGCCATTCCCCAAAATAATAAGCTGTTCAAGGCCGTCGGAGGTCACCACCTTAACCCTGTAATTTTTGACAAGGGTGCGGCTCACCTTTTCAATATAGGCGTCGGCGGTTTCCGCCTCCTTTGTATACACCACATCAATGTTGTTGTATTTTTCCACTTCCCCCTTGTTTCCCTTTACCTTGTATGCGTCAAACACCAAAATTATCCTGCACTTTTTATAGCCTTGGTAATTGCAGAGAATGTTTATCAGGGCGTCCCTTGCACCGTCTATTGTAACCTTGGACAGTTCCCTAAGGTTATCCCAGGAAAATATTACATTGTATCCGTCTACAAGTATATATTCTTCCCCCTCATAATTTTGAGGGGTTTTATTTTTATCCTTTTTAGTTTTTGCTGATTGTGTATAGTCAATACACTTTTTATAAACTTCATTATTATTTTTCTTTTTTACAGGGCCGTAGGTCTGTTCAAAAATCTCCATAAGTTCCTTATCTAAGGCAAAAATATCCTCCCTGTCCCTGTACTTTGAAAGATTCTCGTTATCATAGGTACTTTCCCTGTCCTTTGGAGCATAGAGAGAGGAGGAAAGGTGCATATGGGATTTTACTTCATTCCACTTTACATTATGTCCTGCCCCGTGGGAACAAAAAACAGAGTCACAGGGATTTTCCGTATCCTTATCTGGGTCGTAGCCAATATTTTTAATAACCTCCTCACTGTTGCGGCAAGGCTCATATCCCTTTAGACTGCACATCAGTTTTCCCTTTCCGTGGGTGTACTGAACAACCTCTTTCATATAGTCATACATAGCGGAAACAGGGGCCTTTCCTGTAAGGATTGACATTTCCCCATGGGTTTCGGGGTTGTCAAAACTGCCCCTCATATGCTGAATATCCCACATGGCCCTGCCTAAATTTTCAGTAGGTACTTCAAGTAAAAATTCATATACAGGCTCAAGAAGTACCGATTTTGCACTTCTTAAACCCTGCCTTACCGCCCTGTAGGTTGCCTGTCTGAAATCTCCGCCCTCGGTATGCTTTGGGTGAGATTTCCCCGACACCAGGGTAATCTCCATATCCGTAACAGGCGAGCCTGTAAGGACGCCTATATGGGTTTTCTCATACAAATGGGTAAGGATAAGCCTCTGCCAGTTTTTGTCCAGCAAGTCCTCCCTGCATTTTGTGTTAAACACAAGGCCGCTGTCCCTTTCTCCCGGCTTTAAAATCAGATGAACCTCCGCATAGTGGCGCAGGGGTTCAAAGTGACCGACACCCTCCACTGTATTACTGATGGTTTCTTTGTATATGATATTACCCTTTCCAAAACTCACATCTATGCCGAATCTGTCTGCAATCACAGACTTTAAAATTTCAAGCTGAATGTCCCCCATCAGCTTTACCTGTATTTCCCCTAATTCCTCTCTCCACTGAACTTTAAGGAGGGGGTCCTCACTTTCAAGAATTTTCATTTTTTCAAGGGCGGTGTGAGGGTCCGTATCGGCAGGCAGATTTATTTTATAGGTAAGCACAGGTTCCAGCACAGGAAGTCCCGTGTTTTTTTCTATGCCCAGTCCGTCGCCGGGGGAAGTAAAGGTCACTCCCGTTACTGCACACACAGTACCTGCACCTGCCTCATCTATGGCAGTAAACTTTTCCCCCGAATAAATGCGTATCTGATTTACCTTTTCCCCGTTTTTATTTTTCGTACTGTTAAGAACCTCCTTAACCCTCAGACTTCCCCCTGTAACTTTCATAAATGTCAGGCGCTGACCCTTGTCCTGGGAAATCTTATATACCTTGCCTCCAAATTCATCCCCGTAAGAGGGCATCTCCGTATAGTGGTCAAGGCAGTTGAGAAACTCCTGAACACCCTGTAGTTTCAGAGCCGAGCCAAACATACAGGGGAAAATTTTTCTTTCCCTGATGCCTTTTACTATATGGCGTCTTTCCAGTTGGCCGCCCTCATATTTTTCAAAAAGGCAGTCGTCACACAGGGCAATATTTTCAAAAAAGCTTTCACTATGGGTATCGCTGAAGTCCACACAGTTGTCGCTTAACCTTGACTTTAGTATTGCCATATTCAGAGATATATCACTGCCCTCCATATCCATTTTGTTTACAAAAATAAAGCAGGGAACATTGTATTTTGAAAGAAGTTTCCACAAAGTTTTTGTGTGACTCTGAACACCTTGTGTTCCGCTGATAACAAGGATTGCATAGTCCAGCACCTGTAATGTTCTTTCTGTTTCCGCAGAAAAATCCACATGGCCGGGAGTATCAATAAGTGTAAACTGGGTATCCCTGTAGTTAAGTATTGCCTGCTTTGAAAAAATGGTAATTCCCCTTTGGCGTTCAAGGGAAAAATTATCTAAAAAGCTGTCCCTGTTGTCAACCCTGCCCAGTTTTCTTATATTGCCGGAGGTATACAGCATTGCCTCCGTAAGGGTTGTTTTTCCCGAATCAACATGGGCTAAAATTCCCGTTACTATCTTTTTCATCTTCCTACCGCCTTAATTGAATATATAGTATTTTATCACAGGGAATATTTTTATTCAATACAGGCAAAAAGACAACCCCTAAATCGGGGTTGTCTTTCTTGTATATGTAAGATACCTGTAGGTAAACTCCTCTGTAAACTCTCCCTCTGTTTCCCTATAAAAATCATTTTCATCAAATACAGGGAAAAAGGTATCCCCCTCCATTACTGCGTCAATTTCCGTAATGAACATTTTATCCACAGCCCGGAGGCTCTCTCTATACAGCCTTTCTCCTCCGGAAATATAAATATCCATTTCGGGAAATTTTCTATGGGCAAGTTCCATAGCCTCATTAAGGGTTTTTACTGTATAGCAGTTTTCGTACCGGAAAATTTTTTTAGAAGACACAACAACCGTTATTCTGTTTGGCAGAGGACTGCCTATTTCCTCAAAGGTTTTTCTTCCCATAACCACCACATTATTTGTTGTAAGAGCTTTAAAACGCTTTTTCTCATTTTTCAAATTCCAAGGAATAATTCCTTTTCTGCCTATAACCCTGTTTTTGGTATAGGCAACTATCAGCGCTGTCATCTGCTGTTAAGCTCCTTTAACAGCTGTTCCGCTGTTTTGTTGAGAACGGGGTGTCTTACATATGGAGCAATCTCAGATAGAGGCTCCAGCACAAAACTTCTGTTTTGCATATCAATATGGGGAATGTGGAGATTTTCGCTGTCCACAATTTCATTGTCGTAAAGGAGAATGTCCAAATCCAGGGTTCTGGGTCCCCAGTGAACTTCTCTTTTGCGGTTGGCTTGTGCTTCAATTCTGTTCAGAAGTTTTAAAAGTCTGACGGGGCTTAAAATTGTTTTAAGACTCAGTACTCCGTTTAAAAAATCCTCCTGAACCACACCGCCGTAGGGAGGTGTAGTAATGAGCTTTGAAACCTTTTCCACCCTACATCCATCTGCATTGTCCAGCTCTTTTACAGCTCTGTTTATATATTCATACTTGTCCCCCATATTTGAGCCAAGTCCGATATATGCAGTATGCCAATGCCTTTCTATCTCTACTGATACTGTATCCAAGGGCACGCCGATAGGGGCCCATGGCTTTTTTATTTCAACCCTTACGCCTGTAAGCAAATCATACTGACTAAGGAGCATTTCCGCTGTTTTTTCCCCTGCCGTTTCAATAAGACTGTAGGTGTTGTTTTCCATAAGCTCCTTAATCTTTCTGCACACAGAGCCGTAGTCTACGGAAAGATTAAGGTCGTCATTTTCTGCTGCACAGGAAAAGTCGGTATAAAGCTCTGCGCTGACAAGGAATTTTTGTCCCAGTTTTCGTTCCTCCTTAAAAACTCCGTGGCAGGCGTAAACCTCCAAATCCTTTATTTTTATAGTATCCCGCATAATATCACCTATCCATTATTGCCTCTGCCATTTTAATTGCCCTTACATTTTCCTTAATGTCGTGAACACGCACAAATGCACAGCCGCTCAGCACTGCCATAACCGTGGTAACAAGAGTCCCCTCCAGCCTTTCCTCAACAGGCAAATCAAGAGTATTTCCTATAAGGGATTTTCTTGAACAGCCCAAGAGTACAGGGTAACCCCTTTCACAAAGCTGATGAAGATGTTTAACGCACATAAGGTTTTGTTCATAGGTTTTTCCAAAACCCACACCGGGGTCAAGAATAATTTTGTCCCTTTTTATTCCTGAATTAAGGGCAATTTCTGCACATTCCATAGTTTCATTTATCATATCCTTAACAAAGTCCCTGTACTCAGGTTTTTCCCTGTTGTGCATAAGACAGCAAACTGCACCGCTGCGGGAAATCACCTTTGCCATATTTTTGTCATACTTTAGGCCCCAAATGTCGTTTATCAGGTCCGCCCCTGTTTCCAAAGCCTTTTTGGCCACAGCGGACTTATATGTATCTGCGGAAACAGGTATGTCAAACCTTTCCTTTATTCCTGCAATTACAGGCACTATCCTTTCTATTTCTTCACTTTCGGAAATCATAGTGTAGCCGGGACGGGTTGATTCTCCCCCAACATCTATAATGTCCGCACCCTCTTTAATCATCTGTTCCGTTCTGAAAAGTGCCTTATCAAGACTGTTCCAGCTTCCTCCGTCGGAAAATGAATTTGGGGTAATATTCAGTATACCCATAACATAGGTTTTATTTTCTGTATCAAATTGAGTATTTCCTATTTTCATAGCTTTGTCCCAAAATTTATAACCTTATATATTTATTCTTTCTTCCCTCTTCCCAGTTACATTCCTCTCTTGCCTTGCATAGGAAACAAAGTCTTGACTTTTTATCTGCAAAGCATAGAAGTTTTCCCAGCACACTTTTTCCCACTCTGTTTCTATGACAAAAAATTGCAGAGGCTATCTCCTCTGTTTCCTCATTCGTGAAACGGGCAGAGGGAAGTATCTCCCTGGCAAAATCCGCCCCAGCCCTGTCATGGGGAATATTCTCCTCGTACTGTTTCACCCTGCCAATGTCATGGAGAAGTGCGGTTGCATAAACTATTTCCTTGCTTACAGGCAAATTCTCCTCCAAGGCGGTTATATACATTATTCTTGCCGTATCAAGAAAATGCTCAGGAGTATGACGGCAAAATTTTCTGTCCTTTTCCAGCTCTTCTAACTTTTCAAGACAGCTTTTGTACTTTTCATTATTCAAAATAAGATTTATCCGTTCCATTTATGACTTCACCATTTCAAAAAACATTTTCTGCCTTTCATAATCTTTTATGAAACAGCCCCTTGTGCCATAGGTCACTGTAATGCTTCCCGGCTTTTTAATACCTCGCATTGACATACACATATGCTCTGCCTCAATCATTACCATAACGCCCTTTGGGTTAAGGTACTTCCGGAGAGCGTCGGCAATCTGGCAGGTAAGCTGTTCCTGTATCTGGGGACGTCTTGCATAAACCTCCACAGCTCTTGCAATCTTGCTAAGTCCCACAACCTTTCCGTCAGGAATATATGCAATATGGACCTTTCCGAAAAAGGGCAGTAAATGGTGTTCGCAGATGGAATAAAAATTTATATCCTTAACAAGGACAATTTCGCTGTTTTCCGAGGTAAACTGTTTTTTTAAATGTTCCTCTGCCGTCTTTCCCAGTCCGCCGTAAATTTCCTCACACATTCTGGCGACTCTTTCGGGAGTTTCAAGAAGTCCCTCCCTGTCGGGATCTTCCCCAATCCCCTGCAAAAAAAGTGTCACAGCCTGTTTAATTTTTTCTGAATCCATAAAGAAAACCTCCTATGCAGTATTCCGTATACAACACAAGAGGTTTTTATGTAGCAGCGGAATGCGGCTGAGAAATCGCAAGACAAGTCTTTTCGTCACAGTAACAACTTCCTGTTTACCATGCACTTAACGCTCCAAAGCCTACTCTGCAAAGATATTAATTTTTTTACAATAGTGATTGTACCACATATGTCCCGAATATTCAACAATAAGACAAAGAAATAATTTGTTTTCTGTTTATTTACAAAATTTTAACAACTACATCATTATATACAAATAGTTACCCGAAATGTTGTAGAAATAGGAGAGAAAATTATTCTTTTAAATAAAATTGATTTTTCTCTTGTATATTATAATGAAAGTGTGTAATTTATCCTTTAAAAGGAGTGTTATGAAATGAACAAAACAAAAAAACTTTTTGCCCTGGTGCTAATAATTGCATTACTCGTAAGCACTGCAATTATCAGTACTTCTGCGGCAAATATTTCGGAAAAGGACTCTTCCGAAACCTCCGCAATAACAGTACACTACTACTGTGAAGGCGGTACTCCCAATATTTACTACTGGAACGCCCTGCCCACAAATGCAGAAACCTCATATCCCGGCCCTGAAATGATTTCCGAGGGCGGCAACTGGTATAGGTATTCTTTCAGCGGTAAGACAAAAATTAATCTTATGTTTGTCCAAAACGGCAAACAGGGTGCCGAACTTACAAGGGACGCCGGAGAATGGTGGTATAAAAACAACCGCTGGACCTCAAAAGACCCCTCTATTTACGGGGACTACGAAAGGACAGACCTGCGTGAGGACAGCATCTATTTTGTAATTACTACAAGATTTTACGACGGCGATAAGGACAACAATGTCCACTGCTGGGACGACGGACAGGCAAACAATCCTGACGATGACCCGGCATGGAGAGGAGATTTTAAGGGTCTTATTGAAAAGCTGGACTATATTAAAGCCCTGGGCTTTACCGCAGTTTGGATTACTCCGGTTGTAGAAAATGCCTCGGGATATGACTACCACGGATACCACGCCTTTGATTTTACAAAGGTTGACCCCCGTTATGAGTCAAATGGTGCAACATACCAAGACCTTGTTGACGCCGCCCACGAAAAGGGTATGAAGATAATTCAGGATGTAGTTGTAAACCACGCAGGCAACTTTGGAGAGAATTTCCTTGCACCTATGTTCACTAAGGATTACAGCAAGCTGGAAACAGCTGACTGTATGAATATTATAAAGGGCTCAACCCTTGATAGGGTATTTCCTAACTATAGCAGTCTTGACCCGTCACTTCAGTATCAGGCAAGGCTGGCGGTTATGAAAGACACCAGAGAGTTAGGTGCTCCCCAGTGCGATACAAATAACTATTTCCACCACTATAAAGACCTTAGCTGGGAAAGTCCCACCGTACAGACAGGACAGATTGCAGGGGACTGCGTGGATATTAATACGGAAAATCCAAAGGTTGCAGACTATCTTAACTCAGCCTACAACAGCTATATTGATATGGGTGTTGACGCATTCAGGCTTGATACGGAAAAACATGTTTCAAGACTTACCCTTAACCAGTTTTTCTTCCCATCATGGCAAAAGACAGGAGGAGATAATTTCTTTATCTTCGGTGAAGTCTGCACAAGGGTATCGGAATTTTGGAATCACGGCATACCTGCCATCTCTGCTCCTTTCTATACATGGGCAGAAACAGACAGCCAGTACAAGGGAGCTCTTGGCTCTGACTGGGAAACAAATGTAAACCTTACACTTAAACATTACGACAGCAATTCCACTACGGCAAACGCACAAAAATCCGACAATGTTTACCTTAGCGGTATTAAATATCATACACCGGACTACAGCAAGAGCAACAAAACCGGAGTCATTGACTTCCCCATGCACTGGAATTTTGGCAATGCAGGCAACGCCTTTACAAGAGCTAAGGAGGAAGACCCATATTACAACGACTCAACCTACAATGTAACCTATGTTGACTCCCACGACTACGGCCCCGATATGGATGTAAGATACCCCGGAGATACCAGCGCCTGGGCGGAAAACCTTTCACTTATGTTTACATTCAGAGGTATTCCCTGCGTTTACTACGGCTCTGAAACCCAGTTTATGGCAGGTCAGAGAATTGATGTAGGACCAAACGCTCCACTTGCAACAACAGGCCGTGCATACTATGGGGAAAATCTTGAGGGTACAGTCAAAGCAAGCGACTTTGGTAAATACCAGGCGTCCGGCAAGGTGCAGTCCACATTATCCGCCCCTATCTCCGCTCATTTGCGGCAGCTCAACCTTATAAGACAGGCAGTACCCGCCCTGCAAAAGGGACAGTACACAGTGGACAGCAATTATGTAAACGGAAATATGGCGTATATCAGAAGATATACAAATTCCTCCCAGGGAGTTGATTCCCTTGCCCTTTGTACGGTAAGCGGAGGAGCAACCTTTAAGAATATTCCCAACTGTACATATATTGACGCTGTTACCGGCGACAAAAAAGTAGTTACCAACGGCACCCTTACAACCGACTCAATCGGAAAGGGCAACGCCAGAATATATGTGGCCTGCGACAACGGCTTTACAGGTATAAGCGGTAAGATTGGGGAAAACGGCACATTCCTTAAATAATAAAAAATATAGCTCCGGCAGAAATTTCTGCCGGAGCTTTTTTATTCCTTCGTAAATTTAAAAACAGGCATATACTGAAGTTTAAACAAATTCATTTTGTGCAGTCTGTCAATCCTCTCTTTGTGGTCCTTGTTTTCAATTTCCCCTGTGCGGATATATCTGTCAAGCTCGTCGTAGGTAAAGCCTAAGTTTTCTTCGTCGGTCTTTCCGCTAAGCCCGTCAATAGGGGTTTTGTCCACCAGCACACTTGGCAAACCTAAATACCTTCCTATCTCCTTAACCTCCGTAACGGTAAAATTCGCCATTGGGCTGAAATCTCCTGCTGCGTCACCGTATCTTGTGGAGTAGCCCACCCAGTCCTCGGAAAGGTTGCAGGTGTTTGTAACCCTGCCGTTGTGGCTCTGGGCAACTGCATAGAGAACAGACATTCTTATTCTTGCAGGCAAGTTGGTTTTTGTTTGCTTTGAAATATCTTCAAAGGGCAAATTTTTAAGTACCCCCTGAACAGCCTCTTTAATGTTTACCGTATAGTTTTTAATGTTAAGGTGCTTTACCAGGAGCCGGGCCATATCAATATCGGACTGTTCACCGCAGGGCATAAGAACTCCTATCACCCTGTCTGCGCCAAGGGCCTCCACGCAAAGGGCGGCTGCCACAGAGCTGTCCTTACCGCCGGAAATTCCTACAACAGCATTACAGCCCTTGCCGTTTTCTTCAAAAAATTCCCTTATCCATTCAACACACTTATTTTTTGCTTTTTCAACATCAAACATTTCTCTTCCCCCTAAATATTTTTGCAGGATAGTGGTTCCTATCTTTCATTTTACCACCACTATGTAATATTTTCAACTTTTATAAAATAATTATCTGGCAGGATTTCATTATTTTCAGGGCGGCTATATGGTCCTTTGGGGTAGTTCCTGCACAGCAGGAGGAAATAATGGCAATTTCCTTTTGGGGAAAATTTGCCTTTAAAATCAGGGCGTTGGAAATGACGCAAATGTCTGTGCATAAACCTATCAGCCTTAGGGAAAAATCCCTGTCCCCTGCATATTTTCTAATGAGGTTTGGCAAAAGAGCAGAGCCGAAAGTGTTTTTCTCCACCGTTTCATAATTCTTTTGGGACAGGGCAGAGTAAATTTTGGAATTTAGTTTCCAGCCATTTGTACCCCTGATACAGTGGGGCGGATAGACTTTTCCCTCCCCTGTATTCATATAATTTACAGGGTGGGTGTCAAGGGTTGCATAAATCTTACCGCTGAAATTTTTTATCTCCCGTACTGCATTATTGATAATTGATTTTGCCTCCTCCGTACCTAAGGCTCCCTCCACAAAATCATTCTGCATATCCACAACCACCAGTATATTTTCCATAGCGTCACCCTAAAACAGTATGCCCAAAGAAAATTGGTATAAACAAAAAAGGGCAGTTCATATGAACTGCCCAAATTACTGAAAATTATTCGCCGTAGTATGCCTTGAGGTACATATCCTTGATTTCTGAAATAAGAGGGAATCTTGGGTTTGCACCTGTACACTGGTCGTCAAATGCGTTTTCGCACATTTCGTCAAGAGTTTCAAGGAAGTAGTTTTCGTCAACACCGTAGTCCTTAATGGTCTTTTTAATGCCCACTCTTTCCTTGAGTTCTTCAATCATCTTAATGAGGTTTTCAACCTTCTGTTCATCATTCTTGCCCTTAGCGCCCATAGCTGTAGCAAACTGTGCATACTTAGCCATTGTACATGGGTGTGTATACTGTGAGAATGTACCCATCTTTGCAGGAGCCTCGGCAGAGTTGTACTTAATTACAAGGTTAATAAGAAGTGCGTTTGCAACACCGTGGGGCAGGTGATGATAAGCACCTAACTTATGAGCCATTGAGTGACAAACACCAAGGAAAGCATTTGCAAATGCCATACCTGCCATTGTAGCTGCGTTTGCCATTTTCTCTCTTGCCTTGGGGTCGTTAGGACCGTTGTCAAATGCCTGGGGCAGATATTCAAAGATTGTCTGACCTGCCTTAATTGCAAGACCGTCTGTGTAATCTGTTGCCATTACGGAAACAAAAGCCTCAAGGGCGTGTGTAAGTGCGTCAATACCTGATGCTGCTGTTAAGCCCTTTGGAGCCGTCATATGCATATCTGTATCTACAATAGCCATATTAGGCATTAACTGATAGTCTGCAAGAGGATACTTTGTACCTGTCTTTTCATCTGTAATAACAGCAAAAGGTGTAACCTCTGAACCTGTACCGGCAGATGTAGGAACGCAGATAAAGTAAGCCTTTTCGCCCATCTTGGGGAATGTGTAAACTCTCTTGCGGATATCAATAAATCTCATAGCCATATCCATAAAGTCTGCTTCCGGATGCTCGTAGAGAACCCACATAATCTTAGCAGCGTCCATTGCAGAACCACCGCCGATTGCAATAATGCAGTCAGGTTCAAATGCTGTAAGCTGTTCTGCACCTTCCTTAGCGCAGGCCAGTGTTGGGTCCGGAGCAACATTAAAGAATGTGGCGTGCTGAATACCCATTTCGTCTAATTTATCAGTTACACACTTTGTGTAGCCGTTCTTGTAAAGGAACTGGTCTGTTACAATAAATACTCTCTTCTTATTCATAACATCTTTAAGTTCCTGAAGTGCTACAGGCAGGCAGCCCTTCTTAATATATACCTTTTCAGGTGCTCTGAACCAAAGCATATTTTCCCTTCTCTCTGCAACTGTCTTAATATTGATTAAATGTTTAACCCCTACATTTTCTGAAACTGAGTTGTTGCCCCATGAGCCGCAGCCCAGTGTAAGTGAGGGTTTAAGCATAAAGTTGTAGAGGTCGCCGATACCGCCAAGGGAGGACGGTGTATTTACAATCAAACGGCAAGCCTTCATTCTGTGGGCAAACTGAGAGAGCTTTTCTCTCTGTGTTGTTTCGTTAATCCAAAGGACAGAGGTATGACCCATACCGCCGTTATTTTTAAGAAGTGTTTCCGCAATATCAAGGGCATTGTCGAAATCCTCTGACTTATACATACCAAGGATAGTTGTGAGTTTTTCGTGGCCGAAAGCCTCGTCTGTATCTGTGCTTGTAGCCTCACCGATAAGAACCTTTGTGCTTTCGGGAACTTCAAAGCCTGCCATTTCTGCAATAGTTACAGGTCTTTGACCAACAATCTTTGCATTGAGGGCGCCGTTTATAAGCATTGTATTTCTAATCTTATCCTTTTCCTCTTCGTTAAGGAAGTAGCAGCCCCTCTTAATAAATTCAGCCTTAACAGCGTCATAAATCTTTTTGTCTGCAATAACAGTCTGTTCTGTAGCGCAAATCATACCGTTATCAAAGGTCTTTGAATGAATAATTGAGTTTACTGCATTGATAATATCCGCAGATGAATCAATAATTGCAGACGCATTACCTGCACCAACGCCCAGAGCCGGCGTACCGCTTGAATAAGCAGCTTTAACCATTCCCGGACCGCCTGTGGCAAGGATAAGGTCTGTGTCCTGCATTACCATATTTGTAAGGTCTAAAGAGGGTACATCAACCCAGCCGATAATTCCTTCCGGTGCCCCTGCCTTAACGGCGGCCTCTAAAACAATCTTAGCTGCCTCGATTGTGCATTTCTTTGCCCTTGGGTGGGGGGAAATAATAATACCGTTTCTTGTTTTAAGACAAATAAGAGTCTTAAATATTGCAGTAGATGTTGGGTTGGTAGTAGGAATAACTGCGCCTACAACGCCGATTGGTTCTGCAATCTTTGTTAAACCAAATGCCTTATTCTCCTCAATAACGCCACAAGTCTTTTCAAACTTATATGCATTGTAAATATGTTCTGCCGCATAGTTGTTTTTAATAATCTTATCCTCAACAATTCCCATGCCTGTTTCTTCTACAGCCATTTTTGCAAGGGGGATTCTCATTTTGTTTGCTGCTGATGCTGCTGCCTTGAAGATTTCATCAACCTGCTCCTGTGTGTAGGTTGAAAACTTTTCCTGTGCTGCACGAATTTCCGCCAGCTTTGCTTCAAGTGTCTCTACAGAATCTACGATACTATAATTTGCCATAATCTCTCTCCTTATATAATTCTTTTTACACTAAGATAAACCCCTATACCATAACTTTGTTAAAAATTTAACATATCAGTACCCAGTTTCCTTGTGCTTTGTTAAAATTTTAACACAACATTACAAAAATGTAAAGTCTAAAAATGGTATACCCCTATATAAATAATGATATAACTACAACTTTTCCTGATATAACTACAACTTTTTCTGGAGGGAACTGTCAAGTACAATGCTGTCAATGGATTTTTTTACTTCACTGATAAAATCCTTGTCCAGTTTGCTCAGGTTGTAATTTTTTCTGTAAATCAAAACATCCTTATAGCGGTTTGAATTATCCATACATTCAATCTGTTTAAGACCGTACATATCAAGAAGTCCCTTTGGCATTGGGGAAACCCACATACAGGTTTTCTCTATTTTATTGAGAAGCTCAAACTGACTTGCCCTTTCGTACACAAATATGTGTCTGTCGTTGTCATATGCCATATCCTCTTTCTGCAAGTCGTGGGTAGGCAGGGAGGGCACATAGGGGTCTGCGTGGCTTATAATGGTGTAGTCCTTAATTTCCTCCTTGCTGATACTTTCCCTGTCTGCAAGGGGGTCGTTTTTTGATACTACAATACTGTATTCAAATTCCATTAAATCCTGACTTGAAAGTTTTTTGTCGGACAGATATTTGCAAAAATGATTTTCATAGTTCAGAGAATATCTGACAATTCCCAAACCGAAATCATTTTCCAGAATATTTCTTATTGCCTGCTGATTGTTTGTTTCCTGATAGTAAAATTCCGCCTTTTTGTGGGGGTCAATATTTTTGCAAAGGCTTGCAAATGCCTGTGAAATATAGCTTGACCTGGGTACGGATACGGAAAATTTCTGACAGTTTTTGTTGGCGTCGGAAAACATATTTTCAACCTGGTCAACCTGTGCAAGAATTTTCTTGGCATATCCCAAAAACTCTCTGCCCTCAGGTGTGGGCAGCATACCCTTAGGCGTTCTTGTAAACAGTCTTACTCCCATAGACTTTTCCAGCTCCTTAACGGCTCTGGAAAGGTTGGGCTGACCCATAAACAAATTTTTTGCCGCCTTGTTTATAGACTGTGTTTTTTCAATTTCAATAGCATATTTTAAGTGGAGTAGGTTCATATATATCCTCTTTACTGATTTTCAAGTTCTTCCCATTTTTGAAAAGCCTCTTCCTGACGGAGTCGGAGCTGTTCCAGATTATCTGTGTATTCCATAAGTTTTTGATAGTCGGAGGAAATGCTTTCTTCCTTTAGTTTTTCCTCTATACAGGCAATTTCCCGGTCAAGCTGTTCTATAAGGGCCTGGGTCTTTTTAATTTGATTTTCCCTTTTGCGAAGTCTTGCCTTTTCCTCTTTCTCCTGCCTGTAGTCCCTTGCACCCCGGGAATTATCCTTTTTTACCTTTAGGATAGGGACAGAATTTTCGCCGTTGTGTTCCACAAAGTAATCGTAGTTTCCAAGATACTCCCTAATTCCGGTGTCGGTAAGATATAGTATCCTGTCAGACAGTTTATTTACAAAATATCTGTCGTGGCTTATTACAAGGAGAGTTCCCTTATATTCCCTAAGGGTCTGTTCAAGGCTTTCCCTTGAAAATGTATCAAGGTGATTTGTAGGCTCGTCAAGAAGCAGCAAATTATCTCCCTGCAGCATAAGTTTCAGCAGGTTTACCTTTGCCCTTTCGCCTCCTGACATAAGGGACATTTTCTTAAAAACCTCATCCCCTCTAAAACCAAATCTTCCAAGGGCCTTTCTCACCTGTGTTTCCGTCATATCGGGGAAAGCGTCGTGAATCTCCGAAAAGCTGTCCTTTTCCAAACTAAGATTTGCCTGGAGTTGGTCAAAGTAACCGATTTTAACCCCTGTTCCATAGTCAATATAGCCATAGTCCGCCATTTGACTGCCTGTAATTATTTTAAACAGGGTGGTTTTCCCAACGCCGTTTTCTCCCATAATAAACACTTTCTCTCCTTTTTTAAGGTGAAAGCTAAGATTACTGAAAAGGCGGTTGTTTCCAAAGGATTTTGATAAATCCTTACAAATCAGCACATCCTCCCCGCTTTCCTGTTTTAATTCAAACTTAAATCTAAGGTTGTGACTTTCCTCCTGGGGAACAACAAGCTGTGCCTTTATTCTGTCAACTTCCTTTTGCTTGCTTGCCGCTGTAATAAAGTTTCTCTCTGTTGCCCAGCCCTTTTGCTGTTCAATTATACCTTCAATACGCTTTATTTCCTTAATGTCGTTTTCGTATTTCCTGCGGATACTCTCCTGCTGTTTCGCCTTTTTGTCTGCAAAAACACTGTAGTTCCCCTCATAGGAAACAAGGCCCTTGCAGTAAATTTCCATTGTTTTGTTAGTTACCTCATCAAGAAAATATCTGTCGTGGCTGATAATAATTGCACTGCCATCAAATTCCTTTAAAAAGTTTTCCAGCCAGCCCACTGCATTAATATCAAGGTGATTTGTAGGTTCGTCAAGCAAAAGAAGATTTGCCCCTGACAAAAGCAGCTTTGCAAGACTTAGCTTGCTTTTCTGACCTCCCGAAAGTTTTCCAACCTCCATAGAGAAATCCTCTTCCCTAAAGCCAAGGCCTATAAGGCAGCTTTTTGTCCGGCTTTTATAGGTAAGGCCTCCCCTGTTTTGAAACTCTGTAAGAAGTATGTCCTGTTTTTCTATAAGAGAATGAATATCTCCCTTTCCCTTTTCAATAAGGGCAGGAAGTATTTCAAGCTCCTTTTCCATATTAATGAGGGGTTCAAAAACAGTCAGCAGTTCGTCATACACCGTTCTGTCCTGTACTGTGCAGGCGTGCTGCTGCATATAGCCCAACACGGTATTTTTTCCTGTTGTAACAGAACCCTCGTCAGGGGAAATTAAGCCTGTAAGAATTTTAAGCAGGGTTGTCTTTCCTGTGCCGTTTGCACCGATAAGTCCGATTTTATCCCTTTCCTCCACATTAAAGGTTACGCCCTGAAAGAGTTTTCTCTCTATAAAGGACAGTCCAATGTTATAGGCTGAAAGAACTGCCATACTGTCACCCCCCTTTTTTAAAGTTTAATTTTACACATTAAATTATATTTTACTACAAATAGGGGAAAATCGCAAATAATTTTGACATATTCTTTTTTATCACATATTTATAATATATTTTTAAGGCACATAGGCCATAATGGGCATAAATTTGACAAGCGGGGCGTCCCGTGCCCCTCAAAAAGGCATATACTTATAAAGCAAACCCGGTTTTAAAGGAATTGCCCAGATAAATTAAGTTCTGGTTAAAGGTATGGCCTATACTTTTTAATTTTACTCCCAAAAAGCCTTATACTATATATTGTAAGCAATTTGTAACCCTTGAATTATTGACTTATATTAAACCCTTGTGGTAAAATGATACAATGATAATATGGATAGTTATGTAAAAATTTAATTTAGATACGAGGTATATTATGTCCAAAGTAATGATTGTTACAAGCGGTACTTCCGGAATAGGAAAGGCTATCGCCAATAAATTACTAAAAGAATCCCGCTGCACAGAGGATAAACTAATTATTAACTACTTTGAAGAGGACCAGAAAACTCAAATGCTCTCTGAGCTTTCACAGGAAGATAAGAAAAAAGTAACCTTTATTTACGCAGATATGTCCACATATGAGGGTATGGAGGACTTTGTGGAGCAGGTAATTGAAATCAGTCCGAAAATCGACTGGCTTGTGTGCAACACAGCCATTGGAACATATAAGAAGTTTGAGGAATATGACTACGAAATCTGGGAAAAAATTCTTAGGACAAACCTTTCTGTTCCAACCTTTATGATACAAAAGCTGAAACCTCGCTTTAACAAGGGAGGCAAAATAATTCTTATGGGTTCCCTTGCAGGTTCCCTTTCCTACAGCTCGTCCCTTGTTTATTCCGTTTCAAAGGCAGGAGTTCATCACCTTGCAAAATGTCTGCTAAAGGAATTTGACGGACAGAATGTTTCCATTAACGCTATTGCCCCATCATTTGTTCAGACTCCTTGGCAAAACGGCAGAAGTCAGGAAAGCTACGACAGAATTAATAAAAAAATTAATCTGCACCGTTTTGCAGAGGCTGACGAAATTGCAAAGCTGGTTTATGATACAATGACAAATGATTTTATCAACGGTACTCTCCTTGAAATCACAGGCGGTTACGACTACTTCTGATGAAGGGAAACCCACAAAACATTTTCAACTTATTTTCAACTTTAACTATTGTAAGAGAGGCAGTTAATGTTAACACAACATCAGGATGATTTATATGTCCTTTTTAAGGAAATAGACGGTATATGCAGAAAATATAATATTGAATATTCAGTTGCCGGGGGCACTCTCATAGGTGCAATCCGTCACAGGGGATTTATTCCCTGGGACGATGATATGGATATTTATATGACGCTGAAAAACTGGAGAAAGTTTATGGATGTGTGCCTTAACGGCAACGCATTACCTGAAAACAGAGTACTGGAGTGTCAGGAGGTTAATAGGGGATTTCATAATCCTATTGCAAGATATACTGACATTACAAAGACAGCCATCCACAAAAATCAGGTTCTCCACGACGACAAGGCAGGCTTTGTTTTAGATATATTTGCCCTTGACCCTCTTCCCAATAACAAGGAAGCCCTTATGCAGTACAACAGAGATGTTCTTCTTTTCAGCGACCTTATGAACGGCAGTCTGGTATTCTCCTATCGCTTTAGGGAGAACAGGTTTAGGTTTTTCTACTACAGGGCAAAAATGTTCCTCTTTGGCCGTGACAAAGTTCTCAAACAGGTTGAGGACAAGCTGACAAAGTATGACGAAGAGGAATGTAACTACTATGCAATGCGTTGGGGCGGAGTACCTCTTTGTTTCCCAAAAGAGATGATAGGAAACTGCTGTGTAGAGCTTAATTATGAGGACACAACTGCAATGAGCCTTAACAAGCCCTACGACTACCTTGTATACCACTATGGCGACGAGTGGATGTATATCCCCCCTGTTACGGAACAGCAGGGCCACGACGCAGTATTTAACACAGACATAGCTTACCCTTACTTCAAGACGGAAATAAATAAGGTTCTTAACAAAAAGAAGATGAATAGGAAGTACCGCAGAAGACAGGATATTTCTATGCTTTCTATGGACAGTTGGAACGATTTAAAGGACCTTAACTTTGACATAAAAAGACTTTCCAGCGAAATGGAGCTTAATGCTGATTTCAGAGAGGCAAACGAGGAAATAGAGCTTGCCAGAAAAAATAAGGATTATCAGACCCTTGTGGAAATTTTCTCCGACTACATTGAGATACAGAACGACCGCAGGGCAATCGGCAGATTTGACTTTACAGGGGCATACAGATATTATTCCCCTGTACTTATAAACATTAAAGAGGAATATTTTGAGCTTGTGCTTATATCTCTGTTTCATACAGGAAGAATTTCCCAGGCAAAGAGATTTATAGATGTATATGAATACAACAAGGGGAATAAAACCCCCTTTATGGAGGAGCTCGATTCCCACATAACAATGTTCAGACAGGCAACCTCCGCCTTTTCCGAGAAAGACTATGAAAAGGCTGTTCCCCTTATTGATAAACTCTATGAGCTTTATCCAAACTGCAACAGTATTATAAAACTTAAAATCAATAAATACCTTAAAATAGAGGGCATAGAGGGCAACCGTGACAAGGTAAAGTCCCTTGCACAGCATGGTCTTTCCATATTTAAAGACGACGCAGATTTTGAAAAGTATCTCCTTGATACACATTTTGAGGACAACAAAAAGGAAACCCTTATCAAGTATGTTTCCGCCTGGGAAAACACCCTTAACGGCTATATCCGGCTTGATATCCGCGATACCATTGAAGAAAACCTTGATGTATTTTTTGAATACTGCCGGGAACATCTTACAGAAAAAGTGCCGTCGGTTGAAATTCATCATTCAGACAGAATTGAAAAATATCTTACCCGTGAAATCCCGCCGGCAAACGACAATATGAAGGAAATGGATTTTCTTTCACTGCAAATGCTCAACAGGCTTATTGTTATTCTTCCGGACAACCCCAGACTCTACGAGCAGAAGTTCCTTGTTATGCACCAGATTGCACAGTCCTGTACCAATCCCGAAATTAAGGCACTTCGTGAGTACGACCTTATTTTGCAGCTTCTTCTTACAAGAATGGACTATAAAAATAAGTTTGAAAAAAATCAGTTTGGAGAAATTGAAACTGTTGTTACAAAGTACTACTACAAGTATTATAGGGAAATTAACGGAAGTGATTTTGTTACCCTTACCACTGCGGAAAAAATTGCCTGTAATGAGCAGGAGGGTTATAGTGCAATTTTGGACAGGCTCAATGCACATATGGACGCTTTGGAGAAAAACTCCGTAGAATATCTTTACTGCTTAAACTTAAAGGCAGAAACCCTCTACAGTATGGGTTACAGTGAGGAAAGTGCAGTACTGCGAAAAGAATGTATAAAAATGAACAGCGACCCCTACCTCAACAATGCCATGAGAAGATTTTTTGTAACAGAGCTTGATACAATATTCAGAAAATTTTATTATGCCAACAACAGATACTATATCCACAGGGAGCTGGAGGTAAAGGGACTTTCCAGAGAGGACGCCTGCCAGAAGACCATTGAAAACAAAAAGCGCCTTACAGACTTCTACAAGAAACAGATAGACAGGGTGTACCCAAGCGTTCTTGAATTTATCAACATACTTGTTAAGGTTCACGCCCTGAAAGAAAAAGAGGGAAAGTCACTAATCAGAAAGCTGAAAATCAAAGAGGATACAAAGTTCAACCTGAAAATCGCAAAGAAAATTCATACAAAGATTTTCGGAGAAAATATTGACCTTGCATTTATTGACGACGAATATCTCGATGATATTAACAGCGATATTACAGAGTCAAAGAAAGACAGGTTTGAAGAAACTTTTAATTAACAAGGAATATGTAGGGATATGTTAACTGAAAAACAACAGCATCTGTATATGCTTTACAAAGAGGTTGATTCTCTTTGCAGAAAACATAATATTGAATACCAGCTTGCCGGCGGTACCCTTATCGGCGCTGTACGCCACAGGGGATTTATTCCTTGGGACGACGATATGGATATTACAATGACAAGGAACAACTGGGATAGGTTTGTGGAAGTATGTAAAACAGAGCTTCCTCCAAACCGAGTATTGGAGTGCCAGGACTTAAACCACGATTTCCACAATGTTATCGGCAGATACACCGATACCACTTCATCTGCGGTACATTCCACACAAGTTGTTTTTGACGACGCCGCAGGGGATATGATTGATATTATATGCTATGACTATCTTCCCAACAAGGGCAAGGCGTGGAAACAGTATACAAAGGATATTACCCTTTACAGCGACCTTATAAATCCGGGCATTGTGTACTCCTACCGCTTTTGTGCAAATCAGTTCCGCTATGGCTGGTATCGGCTGAAAATGCGTTTTCAGGGCAGGGACAAGGTTCTGGAGGAGCTGGAAAAGAGAATGTTCAGTTACAAAGAAGAGGACTGCCCCTACCTTGTTCTCCGCTGGGGCGGAACGCCCCTTATTTTTGATAAGGAAATCTTCGGCAACAGCTCCCAAAATGTTATGTTTGAGGACACTTTGGGGCAGGCTCCAAACTACATTAGCGACTATATAGTAGAGCATTACGAGGACGAGTGGATGTTTGTACCCCCTGCCACAGAACAGGGAGGTCACAACGCCATTTTCTCCCTTGACACAGACTACAAGGTTATCCGTAATGAAATAAGACACTTTTTAGACCCTGATAAGGAGAAAAAAAGGTATCTGCGCAAAAAGGCATTTGCCATGCAGATTATGGGGCCCTGGCTCATTCTTAAAAATATGAACATAATCCTTTCCCAAGGCACAAAGGCAAAAGCCTTTAGGAAAGAGTTTGAAAGTAAACGCCAGGAAATAGAAAAGGCATACAGGGAAAACAGATTTGACATTCTGGAGGAAATTTTCTTTGAATACAGAAAACTCCAGTTCCATAAACACTATTTCGGCAGGGATAACTACAACGATGTTTACAAGTACAAGCACCCTGTCATTCTGAAAATTCAAGATGATATGATAGACAAATTTGTTTTAACCCTTTTTAACCGCAACAGCATATACTGGGCGCTCCGCACAATCAGGGTATATAAACAGAAAAACAGAGCCACAGACCTTATGAAAAGTCTTGAAAAAGACATTCTCTTTTTCAGGGATACAGTGCGAAAGGTCAGTGTAGGAAAGCTCCGGGAGGCTCTGCCCCAGTCGGAAAGCCTATATAAAAAGTTTCCCTATTCAATCGGCGTTATAAAACTTAGAATTAACATTTTGAGAAGACTTAGCCTCCACACCTATAGGGACGAAATCAAGGCCCTTGTAGACAAAGGCTTTGCCCTCTACCCCCAGGACGGAGAGCTTTTAAAGTATGACCTGGATTTGCTTTATGAGGAAAAGGGAGCTGCCCTTATCCCCCGGTATAAACAGGCCTTTGACAACACTATAAACGGCCTTGTAAGGCTGGAAATTCAGGATATTTTTGAAGAAAATCTTGATTGGTTTGATAACAGCGAAAAGTGCAGTCTGGGGGTCAGCGTTATTCCGGACAACAAGAAGTTGTGCCAAAGCCTTGTTGACTGTACTTTAAGGGAAGAAAATCCCAACAGTATATATGACCTTTTCCCATTTGTAAGGGAAAAAATAAATGTCCTCGGCCACGACTACAAAGGCACAGTAAACAAAATATGTTCCTATTTCCTTGAGGACAGTGAAATATCCTCCCTGTTTACAGAGGTTTATGTGTGCCAAAACTATGAAAACCTCCTTTCCCTTGAGGAAAAGGCGGAAAAGCTTAAACCCTCACCATATAGGGATTTTATTCTTGGTGAAATTTTCTACAAAAAGGGTATGTCAAACAAGGCTGTAAGTTCCTATATGAAAGCCCTTGATACAGAAAGTCCAGAACTTCTTTACATTTTAAAGAGAAGATTTATAAAGGATTTAATCAGGCTCAACACCCGATTTGAGTATGCAGACAACCTTACCCATATAGACATAAAAAAGGGTGAGGAAGAACCTGCCTCAGAGGCTCAAAAAAATAAGGTAAAGAGCTTTTACCTTGAAAAATGGATGAAATCCTATGAAACCAAGGAAAACCTTTTAAGGATTTTAAGTGCCGTAGGTATAATTGAGAAAAGTTTTGATTTTGCAGTTACGGCGGAAAATATGGCAAAAATTATGAAAGACCTTGAAATCCCCTCCGACTATGTGGAGGAAAAACCCTTTGCCTCTCTCAGAACACGGAGAAGTAAGGTTGACGGACCTTTGCCGGAGGACCGCAACCTGACAGAATTAGGTGATTACAATGAATAACAGAATAAAACAGGTTCTTCTCCAGTTGCTTACTGAAATGAAAGACATCTGTAATGAAAATAATATAGAGTATTCCCTCTACGGCAGTACCGCTGCAAAAATTCTTACCACAGGCACAATAGACGAGCCATTTGCCAGAATAATGGTGAGAAATCAGGACTTTGTAAAGCTCTGCAATATAATGGAAAAAAGGCACATTAAGGGCAGGAGCTTTGACTGTATGGACAATAACCCCGATTATATGGACTATACGGCAAGGTACAGCAACAGTGAAACAACCTTTATCCCCCTGGGTTATAAGGGAAATGTTTTTAAATCCGGCATATATGTAGAGATTGTTCCCCTTAGGGTGGAAAATCACTCTAAAAAAACACACAGACAATTAAGATTTCTTGAACACGGCTGGGAAAAACATTTCTGCAATATGATAAATTACCCCAGCTACAAATATATACTCACTGTTTTCCCCGTCAATATTCTTAAACTTTTTGCAGGGAAAAAGAGAATCAGCAAATGGATATTCAAAAAAATGGCTGAATCCCACAGCGGGCCTTTTGTAAGCTCCTGTACCATAAAGTGCTTTAACAGAACCCTTGCGGAATTTAGCTTTGACCCCTTTAAGAAAATACAGGAAGTAACTTTTGAGGGTGAAACCTTTGCAGTTTCCAGCAACATTTCAAATGTTCTCAGGAAGGTGTATTCAAGGGTGTGGCAGAAAAGGGCCCTTACCCCCTACAATATGGGGGCAAATATTGTGCTTCTGAATGTTTCCTGCAAGCAGTTTGTAAGGTCAATGAATAAAACAAACCTTTGGAAAAAACATTTTAGAAAGAAGTCAAGACAAATGTTTATTAAAGCTATATCTAACTACTACGACAGGCAGAAACAGCATATCTGGACAGTTGCCAAGAGAACAGGCGCCCGTGCAAGACTGTATTTCTACTACCGTCCCAAAATGGAGCTTATCCGCAATCTTGTTGAAAAGCAGGATTATTACAGGCTGTCCTCAATTATGAGCAACAACAGAATGGCAACCCTCCTTGCCTATAAGGACGGCACAGGTTTTGCAGTAAACAAGGAGCTTTTTGACATTCAGATGATGCTGTTCAGATTTGAGGGCAACGAAGAACTTGCAAACAGGCTTGAAGAAATTACTCCCAAATATTATATGAAGTCCATTATCGAACACGCTGATGAGGACTAAATTAAGGGGAATATGCCTTGTTCTTTGTGCATTTCTGATTTTTCCCCTTTGGGGCTGTTCTTCAAAAGACCACAGTAAAGAAAAAATTGTTTTGGAAACAAAAGTTTCAACAACAGAAAGCAAAACCCCATCTACAATACCTACCCAAAAAAAGGGCAGTCTTGCAGGTGCAAAAATTGTAATTGACGCAGGCCACGGCTGTACGGTAGACTACACAGAACCTGTTGCCCCGGGACTTGAACCAACCAACTATGAGGGCCCCGGCACAGGTACCTGCGGGGTCAGTACAAAAAAACCGGAAAAGACCCTTACCCTGGAAATAGCAAAGGCTCTTAAAAAAGAACTTATAAAAAAGGGCGCAGCCGTTGTTATGATACGAAGTAAAAAGGGCACAAGGCTTAGTTTGCAGGAAAGGGCTGAAAAGGCCAATTCCTCCAAAGCCGACTTTTCCCTGAGGATACACGCCGACGGACTTGACGACCCCGGTGTAAACGGGGCGACCCTGCTTTATCCCTCTTCACAATATGTGGGAGAAAACCTTTCCCATAAGAGCCGTGTAATTGCCCGGTATATTTTAGACAGCTACTGCTCCTCAACAGGGCTTTATAACAGAGGAATAGTTGAAAGAGGAGATTTAACAGGCTTTAACTTTTCCAAAATTCCTGTTGTACTTATAGAGCTTGGCTTTATGACAAACCCCCAAGAGGACAAAAAAATGAGCCAAAGGGATTTTCAAAGGAAAATGGTACAGGGTATTGCAAAGGGAATTGAAAGGTACTATAAATCAAAATAAGGCGACAATATTCTATAGCTTTCTTAAAGAAATAGTGTTATAATCATTACGAGGTGATTAATATGGCAAACAAAGGACGCCATGGACAGACAAGCCATAAAGGCTTGGTGGCATTTATAGTTATTATTTTTATTATTGCAATTATAGGGGTAGGCGCATTTGTTTTCAGAGAACAGGTGGTTGATGTATACAACCGTGTACTGGGCACAACCACAGCAACTACAGTGACTACCACAACAGAACCTACCACAGTACAGGAAACCACAACTGTTCCACTTGATGAAAACACAAAAAAGGCACAGCAAATGGTAAGCACTATGGACACAAAGGCTAAAATCTGCCAGCTCTTTGTTGTAACGCCGGAGGAGCTTACAAATGTTGATGTGGCAACTGTTGCAGGAGATACAACAAAGAAAAAGTTAAATCAGTTTCCTGTAGGAGGAATTGTGTATTTTGAAAAGAACAAGGCGGACGACGACGCCTTTGCGGATATGGTTAAAAAGACAAAGTCTTTCTCCAAAACACCTCTGTTCATTATGGAGGACGGCAAAGAAAAACTCTTTACATACGACACAGTTCTAAAGGTTTCAAAAAAGCTCTGCGATGGCAAAATTACCGACGGCAGTGAGGCAGTTAAGGCATTTAACAACGGAAACCAAATCCTTATGATGCCTAAGAATTTGCAAAAGGCTGTTACCGCTATGACCAATGCTTTTGAGGACGGCACAATCTCCGACATAGCTCTGGACCAGACGGTAACGCAAATCCTCAAGGTCAAGATTGAAAATAAAATTATAAAGTAATAAAAAAGGACAGGCTCTTCTCCTGTCCTTTTATCTTATTTCACATAAAACTATGGTGGTGTTATCCACAGCTCCCCTTGCGTATACCGCCTCCATCATATCGTTGACGCAGTCCTCAATGTTGTGGGTTTCCACAAGAAAAGCCTCTATGTCCTCCATAGTAAGCATATCCGTAAGTCCGTCGGAACAAATTAAAAATCTGTCACCTCTGCGTATTTTAAGGGATACAATGTAGGGGTCAATCCTAAATTCATCAGAGGGTATACCCAGGTGTTGGGTAAGGGGCGGCTTTTTAAAAATTGTACCCTCTGCCACATGGTCAACGGAAATCTTCCGCAGTTTGTCACCTCTCAAAAGGAAAATCCTGCTGTCCCCCAAATTACAGGCGTAAACCTCCTTTTTCTCAAAAAACAGCATTGCCGCTGTAGTGCCCATATACTGTATGCCGTGGCGTTTTGCAAACCTGCACACATTTCTGTTCATAATATAACACATATCCACTATGGACTGAAAATCAAAGTCCACAACAGATTTGTAAATGTTGTTAAAGGTGGTGGCTGAAATTGAAGAGGCAACCTCTCCGCAGGCCTCTCCTCCCATGCCGTCAAATACGCAAAAGGCCCCCTTGATGTCACGGAGATTTATCTGACCCGATATGGTTCTTTCCTGTCCCTCGTTTTCCTGAGGAAGAAAGTCCCCCATACACCAGTAATTATCTTGATTTTTCTTCCGCACCTTTCCCTTTTTGCAAAGAAAGGCGTATCCTAATTTTCTGTACATTTCATTACTCCATTCCTACTGTAATTGTAACACAGCGGAAAATCTCCTTCAACCCATTTATCCCATTAAGTTGCATAAATAAGGGATTTATTTATGTATAATATGTCAAAATAGTTGCTGAATTATACAAAATTATTCTTCTTGTATTGAATTAAATCACAATATATGGTAAAATACAGAGGTTAAATTTAAAAAATAGTTATGAGGCAGAAATGAACTGCCTCTATTTCTTTTTGTAGTCCGTAAGGGGTCTTACCTTACCGTCCGGAGTTTCCACATCAATATTCTCCAGTCTTTTTTTAAAGCCCGCCCTAAATTTTTCAAGGTACCTTTTTCTCAGAATTTCCTGTTCCTTTTTCTCCTCTTCCGTAAGGCCCTCACTTTTTTTCTTTTTTGCAAGCTGGTTTATTCTCTTTATAAGTTCTTCCATTTTTTATATCCTGCCTTATTGAAATAGAATTTTAATTATGCTATTATTGTACTATAAAACTAAGGAGAAAGCAAATGGCGGATTTCAGCTTACTATACCCAAAAAATCACCCTGCAAAGACATATGAAATGCCTGCAGAGGCAGTCAACGACCTTTCGGTAGACTACCTTGTAGACAGTCTTACAAAAGATGTTTTTGAGAGAAACAGCATTAAAAAAATTCTTACAAATATTACCCCTGACATTGATGTTATCAACTACAGGGCAGATGTTTTTGAGGATATTCTCAACTTTCCCAAACTCCGTGAGGGCCTTGTAGGTCTTCTTGAGCAGTTAGAAGATTTGCGTCAGCTTGAAAAATTTAATAAGGACCAGGACGCCTCCTCCCTTTGGCAGCTTATTAACAGACTTAGGGAAATTGACGGCTATGTCCTTTGCATAACTATGCTAAAGGATATTTTAAGCTCTACCCCAATAAAGTCCAAGGGTCTTAATAATCTGAAAGAGATTATTGAAAACATATACACAGACGGCGGCTTTGATGTTCTAAAAAAGGACATTGACAAAACCATGGAGGAGGCCCGCACCCTTAAATCCGTTACAATCGGGGTAAACCTTGACGGAGTGTTAAAGCCTGTAAATGCAGGGGTAATTTCTCTCAACAGCTTTGAAATTACAAACAGCGGACTTCTAAAGAGTTTTATGGAGTTTACTTCTAACAAAGAAGAACTTAACAGCGAAGAAAAGGCTTTGGAAAGTAAAAAGTTTCACCCCCAAAACCCCAATCTGCAAAAGCTCCGCACAGGTTCAATTCAGAAAAGCGCCATAAATACGGTACACATTGACACCTCCGGCTCATCAACAGGGGACGACCCCCTTTCCGACAGTCTTAAAAAGGTGGTAACGGATATTCTCAAAAGAATGGTAAAAAATATTAAATCCACTCTCCAAAAGTATGTAAATATCAGCGGTTACGCCCTGGTAGGGCTTATGCCGGAAATCATCTTTTATATACGCTTTGCCACCCTTATTGACAAAATGAAAAAAGAGAACCTTACTGTGTGCAAACCCCTTGCAGTAGAGGCAGACAGAACCGTTGAGGCAAGGGATATTTACAATATTAAGCTGGCAATTAAGAGAACCCGGGGAGAAAAATTTGAAATTGTAGGCAATAACATTGACTTCAGCGCAAATCAGTCCATATTCATAATGACAGGGCCAAACCGCGGGGGCAAAACCACCTTTACACAGGCTGTGGGCCACTGTTTCCTTTTGGCACAGGCAGGCATATATGTTCCCGGTTCCAAGTTTAAATACAACCCTGTGGACAATATTTACACCCACTTTCCCGCAGATGAAAACGACACAGTAGATTTAGGCAGGCTGGGAGAGGAGAGCCAACGGCTTTCCCGCATATTCAAAAAGGCCACCTCAAAATCCCTGCTCCTGCTGAACGAAAGCCTTGCC